>JABBOX010000083.1 GCA_012927555.1 Phycicoccus sp. | reverse complement strand
CCAGCCACCACGCTCCACACCCCACACACGACGCCGAAGAAGCCACACACGACGCCGAAGAAGCCGCACATGACGCCGCGGAACACGCTGCCGAGCTCGCAACGGGCAGCGACGGCTGACAAGTTCGTCGTCTGAGAAGGTCCTCGAGAGGGGTCAGCTTTCCGTTATGGCAAAGGTGACGACCGCGAGCAGGCCGCCGGACGGAGACGTGGCCAACACCAGCTCTCCGCCGGCGGCTATCGCTGCCCTGCGAACGATGTCCAGACCCAGCCCGGTGGACTTGGCGGTGCTGTGGCCGCGCATCGTCACGTCCGGGTTTGGCGTGCCCGGGCCTGAGTCTGCGACCTCGAGCCGCACCGTTGCCACTTCGGTGCTTCTCAGGGATACGGCAAACGCCGTCCCGTCCGGAGTGTGGGCAAAGACGTTGTCCACCAAGGCATCGACAACATCCACGAGGTCGGCCGCATCGATGGCTGCTCGGGTCTCGGCAAAAGGGATTGAGACCGTGAGGTCGCGGCCTTGGTCAGCTGCCAACGCTGACCAGAAGGCCACCCGGTCGCGCACCACGCTCGCGGCATCACATGACCGCCCCAGCGTGCCACGGACGGGGCGTCGAGCGTCCTTGACGATGGCATCGACCGTGCGCTCGAGGTGGCCGATGTGATCACGGAGACGCTCCGCGAGCTCTGGCTCGGTGACTGCGTCCACGTCCAGACGCAACGCAGTGACCGGAGTCCGCAGCCGATGGGAAAGATCGGCAACTGCCTCACGTTCGGCGGTGAGCAGCTCGCCGATACGGTCGGCCAGGCGGTTGAGACCGGTGCCAAGCTCGACCGTCTCGGCGGGTCCACGTGGCACGGCCCGCGCATCCAGCTCGCCTGCACGCAAGCGGTTCGCAATCGCGGCCAGCTCCGAGACCGGGGCGCTCACCCGACGACCGAGTCGATCGGCCGCGAACACCGCAACGACCAAGAGCAAGAGGCCCAAACCCGCGAAGGTCAGCCACGCGGTGGTCACCCCTTGGCGCAGATCTCCGCCGCTGATCGCCGTCCGGACGACCAGTGTTCCCCGACTCGTAACAACGGGCACGACGACCTGTGCGGTCTCATTGCCGAGCAGAGTGAACGCGTATCCGGCGCGTGCGCGCGATACGACCTCCGCAGCCGATTGGGGCGACCCCGGCGGGGCAGTGCCGATCAGCGTCCCGTCAGGCAGCAAGACGGACGTCGCTCGTTCCGACTTCTGGTCCACCAGATTCACCAGGTCCGTGAGCTGGCCAACGTCACTTACCCCAGCGGCGAGAGTCGCGACCTGCTGCGCCTCCTGGCTGGCACCGGCGACGGCACGATCTTCAGCGAGGGTGCGCACCAGCAATCCCATGGGAATCAGGAAAGCGAGGATGATCGCTGATGTCGTGGCAGCCACGAGCAGTGATATGCGTCGGCGCATCAGTGCCCGTCCGGCGACGTGTCAGGCGCTGCCAGCCGCACGCCCACGCCGCGGACACTGTGCAGGTATCGCGGATTCGCCGCGGTCTCGCCGAGCTTGCGTCGCAACCAGGACAGGTGCACGTCGACGGTCCGGTCGCCTCCTCCATAGCTCTGACGCCACACGTCCGCCAACAGCTCGCGTTTTGTGATCACCTCACCCGGCCTTTGTGCCAGGGCGAGCAGCAAGTCAAACTCCTTGCGCGACAGGTCGATTGGTATTCCGTCCAGCTTGACCAGGCGTTTTCGCGGGTCGATCGTCAGGCCACCGACCACCAGTGGGCCCTCGATTACAGCGGAGCCGCTGCGACGAAGAACTGCGCGCAGCCGGGCTTCGACCTGCTCGATCCCGAACGGCTTGACGACGTAGTCGTCAGCACCGGCGTCCAGGGCTCTGACCATGTCGGCATCGTCGTCACGGGCCGAGATGATGATGACGGGCACATCGCTCACAGCTCGAAGCATCGCCAGAACCTGAAGCCCGTCGATGTCCGGCAGTCCGAGGTCAAGAAGCACGACGTCGGGCTGCTTGTCGACTGCCGATTCCAACCCGGACATACCTCGGTCGGTGGATGTCACGGCGTGGCCGAGATCGGTCAGTGCCCGGGTGATGGCAGACCGGATTCCGAAGTCGTCCTCGATCAACAGGATGGTCGCCACGAGGGAACGTTACGCCGTGCCCTGTCCTGTCGCCGGGAAAGTGACAGAGTGTCGACATGCGTGTGAAACTGCGATCTGTGGTCGGCGTCACGGCGATCTGGCTCGCCGCAGTCGCCGGGGTGTCAGCTACCGCCTGGCTTGCGATTGATCGAGCTGGTCGGGAGGTCACCAATGCCACCGTCAGCGCGCTTCCCGCGGCCTCGATCGGCACGGCCATCTCTGCGACGGCGTCAGACCAAGGGGCACCAAACACCGGCCCGACAACGAAGCCCTCTGCATCGACGCCTCCGAAGCCGTCCCCGTCGAAGCTCTCCCCGTCGAAGCCGTCCAGCGTCGCCCCGGCTCCGTCGGTGTCACCCTCGACGGCAAACATCCACACTGGTTCCGTGACCTCCACGCCAGTGAGGGACCGGACCGTCACCGTTGCTGGTGGGCAGGTCTCAGTGCGCTGCATTGGCTCCGCTCTCACGCTTCGGATCGCCCAGCCCGACAACGGCTGGCGTGTCGAGCTCGACAGGTCAGATTCGGGAGATGTCCAGGTCACCTTCAAGGGCGGTGACGGCGAGGCCGCGTACGAGACTCAGGTCACGGCGACCTGCTCGGCAGGCACGCCTGTTTTCAAGGTCGAGAGCAATAGCTCGCCTGATAGCTGATTCATCGCGCCACGGGAGGCATGGGGGAGGGTCGCCGGCCGGTATGCTGAGCGCCGCAACCTCGCCGGGGTGGTGGAATGGCAGACACGGAGCACTCAAAATGCTTTGCTCGAAAGGGCGTGCGGGTTCAAGTCCCGCCCTCGGCACCAGCTCTTAGGCTTCTGACCTGCTGAAACGTGGGGGAGCGGGCCTGCTGCTCGCTCCGGCACCCAGATCGTGATCGGCAATATCGAACTCTCGCGCCTCGACACTGGGGATTTTACCAAACCATGACCGTCTCTTGACCATTTCCAGTACGATTTTTGACGTAGTAAAATCTGCGTTTCGGGTGTGCCAGAGGCAGGGGTCGGCGCATGATTCTGAACAGTGGTGCCCCCACAGGGTCAGGCGGGGACGTGTCGTCAGTTGAGTCCACGGACGTGGTGTACGGCGTGGCCCCGTTGTTGAGCGTGGCGTCGTGATGTGAGGCGGCCACCGCGTGATCCTTCAGAAGACCTACCAAAGTCCTTCGAA
>JABBOX010000263.1 GCA_012927555.1 Phycicoccus sp. | reverse complement strand
GGTCGGGATGGATGCCGTTAGACAGCTCCACTCCACTCGGAGGTCTTCGTCATGTCCAACCCGAACCTGTCACCAACGTCCGTGGTCAGTACACCTAGGTGTCTGACCTGCACAGACACAGTCAGCGCACCCCCGCAATCCGCACCCGGTCCGTCATCGACGCTGATGACGGGCCGGGTGCGTGCTCGGCGAGGTGTTCCACGTGCCGACCGTGGTCGACGGCACCAAGGCGGAGACTCAGCTCGGGATCGCGCCCACTCCGATGACGGACGCGGTGGCCGCCACCGTTGCCTGGTTCAGGGACCGACGCCGGGCAGGCTGATCCCAGCCGACTTCACTCGCGATCTCGTCCCCTTGTGGCTCTGGTCGGACGTACCCGCACGTTGGGCAGCCACAGTCGTGACGTGTCCCACCTTCCCCGTCGAAGTCCTGTGGCATCATCCCTGATCCTCCCCACCATCTCTGGAATCTGTGAGCCGCTGACGCTGGAACACCTGAGACCTCCACCTCGACGGTAGCGAGCCAGCAGGTCGATTCCGGGGATGTTGGGCCAATCAGAACCGAAGAGATGGGATTGCCTCGGGCGAACGGACCAGGTGGCCGCGCCTACTATTCGCTGCGAGCCAGAGCCCGGACGAGGGCCTCGACCACACGCGGGTCGTACTCGTAGCCCAGCCCCAGATGGATCCGTTCGACCGCCGCGTCACGCTTGGCCGAGTTGCGGCTGCCACCCGCCAAGTCGTCATAAGCGTTGCAGACCTTGATGACTCGGCTGGACAGCGGCAGAACCTCACCGAACTCGCGCACCTGACGAAATGGCGTGGTTTGTGCCTCTAAGATCACCGCCACGTTCTCGAGGACGCCCGTCTGCCGCACGATCTCCGCGCCATCGTGAGCGATTCGGCGTTGGTCGGCCGGAGCCGCCAGCACCGTCGCCCCGCCAGGGATCGGCTCGGTGAGCGAGACCTGACCGATATCGTGCAGCAAGGCGGCGTACTCCAGGTCGACCATGTCGCGCTCGGACATCCCGAGCTCGTGGCCCATGGCCATGGAGAGCGCGGCCACCCGGGAGGCGTGGCCAACCTCGGTGTAGCCGCCCAGCTCGGTGAGTCGCGACAAGGTCCGGATCGTCTGCCGATAGGTCCGGCGGATCGCACTCTGTCGTCGCACGGCGAACTGCGTCAGGAACAGCGGGAACAGGAACAGCGGGATGGCCACGAGACCCAAAGGCCGTTCGGCCAGGGCGACGAGAGCACCCGTGGAGCCGAGGGCCGCGCTCAGAGCCAACGCTGCCCTGAACTCGTCCTCGATGGTCCGCAGGAGCGGCGCGTGCGATCGCGCCGCCCGCAGCCAGGCCATCAAGAACAACTCGACGATCAGCGCGATCGCCGAGGTCAGCAGCATGACCAGAGCGAGGACGTATGCCGGCCATGGAGCGTGCAGTTCGAGGATCGTACGGCCTTCCCAGACCGGCACCTCGCGAAAGAGCAGCGCCGCGACCGTGATCCCGATGAGGCGATTGGCCAGGTCGGGCACGTGGACCCGTTTCCGACGTATCAGGTTCGGAATCGTCCCGACCGCCATGGCGACGGCGGTGACCGCAATCACCAACGGACCCCTGAAGTCCGCGGAAACCCCCTGAGCTGAGTCCACCGTCATTGCGAAAGCGAGGGCCGCCGCCGTTGCCAGCGGGGCCGTGCGGCGGCTGCCGGGCAGTGTGAGACGGAAGATCTCGCCAATAACGATCGCAACGAAGAAGACACCAACGGTCGGCAGGGTCGCGAACATCGACTTGTCACCGAAACGGACTCCTGCCGCAACAAGGGCCACCGAGGTCAGGACCGTCCCCAGGACCCCGATGGCCACCTCGACCTTCGACCTCCTCGCGCGGGTGGTCACGGTGCCGTCTCCCTGGCAACCCGCAATGGGACAAACCCGTCGGACTCAGGATCCGCGAGTTCTGAGCTCGCGAGGCCAGCCATCAAATCAGAGGCGTTGGGGTCGTCGTGGTCGAAGGCGCGGCCAGCGGTGGCCATCAGCCGCGGCTCCAGCTGGGTGGGCTCCCACACCTGTCGGACCAGTCCTCGTTCCAGAGCATCGACGATAGACGGGTCAAGGTGTGTGCCAGCACGGCGGCGCAACGCGGCCGTCGCCTCCCCGACCGTGTGGGCGTCGCGGTGCGTCCTCGACGTGGTGAGTGAGTCGAAGGCGTCGGCCACCGCGATGATGCGTGCGAAAAGCGGGATCTCTTCACCGCGCAAGCCAGCCGGATAGCCTCGCCCATCCATCCGTTCGTGATGGTGTCGGATCGCCTCGATCGAGCCCTCGAGGAAGTCGATGTCACGAACCATCTCGACACCGCGCTCTGGGTGGGTGGCGATCCTGACCAGGTCATCGTCGGAGATCTCGCCCGCCCTGCGCAGCGCCCTGGTCGGGATGGCGAGCTTGCCGATGTCGTGCAGCATCCCGGCGAAGCGAAGTGTCTCGGTCTCCTGTTGGCTCAATCCCAGTGATCCGGCCATCAGATCGCACAGGACAGCCACACGTTCACTGTGGCCTCTCGTGTACAGGTCCTTCGTCTCCACGGCCGTGGCCAACGCGCTGAGGGTGCGCGCGTGGGCGCGTTGCTCGTCCCCGTACTGCACGAAAGCCCAGCGCGCGACGAACAGCGGCGACATGATCAGCAGGGCGCTCACAGGCCCCACCTCACCAGGCACCCACAGGATCACGAACAGGAACCCGATGATGCCATAGCCGACGTAGGTCGGGCCGGAGGTGCCCAGCACCCCCAAGATAAACCGCCGGATCGGGGTTCCTTGTGCCAGCCGCACGATGCCCGACAGGATCACGGCGTTGCTCAGGGCCTGTGCGATGTCGGCCACCATGAGGGGTAGACCCACGTGAAGCAGCAGTGGTCCGGTGAAGACAACCTGGCTCACGTGCGTCGCACCCCCGGCTAGGAGGTAGACGATTCCACCAACCGCGCCAATCGCCGAGGCCATTCCGGAGTTGAAGACGCGCACCTGGGGCCGATCCTTGTTGACCGCCAGCAGGGTCGAAGCGCCGACCACTGCAGCGCCAAAAGGTCCGACGAGAGCAACTGAGCTCAGCAAGACGATGCTGGTGAATGAGAGAGTCGCCTTCCGGCCGACATTGTTCTCCCGGACGGACTCGCTGAAGATACCCATCAGACACAGCACCACCAACGCCACAACGTCATCACCGTTCAAGGGGCGCATCCACCAGCCCCCCGCCGCCAAGGCCACTGCGCTGATAGAGACGGCAACGACATAGAAGGGCACGGCATGCGAAAGG
>JABBOX010000072.1 GCA_012927555.1 Phycicoccus sp. | reverse complement strand
CGATCGGCATGCTGACCCCAGTACTCTTCGAAAAGCACCAACTTCAGGCGGCACAAGCCGCCTGAACGCGTGTCCACCGTTCGGGGTGAACCTCAGCATGGTGGCGCTGTACAACGGCTCGGCCGGGACGGTGCAGCTGATCGGTGACGTGGCGGGGTACTACCTGACTGGGGTGCCGAGTGTGGCGGGGGCGTTCGGGTCGTTGGCTCCGGCCCGGTTGTTGGATACCCGTTCCGGGGTGGGTGCGTCCAGGGTTGCCGTGGCCGCTGGTGGCACGGTGTCTTTGCAGGTGGCCGGTCGCGGTGGGGTCCCGGTTTCTGGTGTCTCGGCGGTGGTGTTGAACGTGACGGTCACCGCACCGACCTCCCATGGGTACATCACCGTGTACGCCGACGGAAAAGCACGCCCGACCGCGTCGAACCTGAACTTCGTGAAGGCTCAGACGGTGCCGAACCTGGTGATCGCCCCGGTCGGGGCCAACGGCAAGGTCGCGCTGTACAACGGGTCGGGCGGCACGGTGCAGCTGATCGGCGACGTGGCGGGCTGGTTCTCGAACACCACCACCGTGACCACTCCGGGGCCGGTTACCGCGGTGACCGCGACCCCGGCGAGCACTTCGATCGCGTTGTCGTGGACCAACCCGACCTCGACCTCGCTGACCGGGGTGATGATCCGCCGCGCGGCGGGTGCGACCGCGCCGGCGTCGGCCACCGCCGGGACCCTGGTCACCGATGTGGCCAAGACGGCGACCTCGTACACCAACACCGGACTAGCTTCGGGGACCCAGTACTCGTACGCGTTGTTCGCCCATAACGGCACACCGGTCTACGCGGCCGCCACGAAGGTCACCTCGACCACCGCCACCGGGTGGAGTGTCCCGTCAGCTGACTTCACGATGATTGCGGGAACGGCGGCATCAGTCGCTGTGTCGGTAGACCTGCCAAGACCGGTGAGTGTTCTCAAGGCGACGGTCTCGGGTTCTGCGCGCACCGTCGTCACTCTCGACCTGTCGAGCCTGACTCCGACAAGTGACGGGCGTTGGACGGCGCTCATCAACGTCCAGGCGCCGATCAGCGCTGATCCGTTGTACAGCGGCAGCATGCAACTCTCTGATGAAGCCGGTCCGCTCGGTGCCCCATTGCCGGTTAGCGTGGCAGTGCGAACGCCCGACGCCACGACCATCCCGCCGGAGCTCAGCAGCCCCGCGGATTCCCAGATCACCACCCTGGCTGGCAGCCCGATGGCAGACGGCGAGATCGATGTGGAGATCCAAGCCAGCGTCACTGACGCCGACGCGGCGATTCGTCGCATTGCCGCGGCAAACAACGCCACCATCATTGGCGCGTCCGCATCCACCCGGATATACCAGCTTCGGTTCAGCGGAATGAACCCGGTGGAGCTCTCACAGTTCTCCGACGTGCTGGACACCGACCCCGACGTGCAGAGCGCATTCCTTGCCCTGCTGGGCGGGACCGCGAGTGTCGATCCGGTGAACGACACACTGTGGTCGGGGCAGTGGGCCGCCACCGGCGGCGACAACTGGGGCCAGAAGATGATCGACGCCCCCGGGGCCTGGGCACTGACCTCCGGCGCGGGCGTGAAGGTCGGCATTATTGACGCGGGCTTCGACACAAGCCATGACGATCTGCGGGCGAACATCGCGTCCGCGGAGAGTGAGGGAAACGCCCCGAATCATGGGACGCACGTCGCGGGCATCGCCTGCGCCAGCGGCAACAACAACCTGGGAATTGCGGGAATCGCCTTCGACTGCGATCTCAATCTCCATGCAATCATCAGCGGCGCCACTGACACTGCCTTAATGGCCAAAGCAATGGATCGGGCGGCTAGGTCTGGGTCACGGGTCGTCAATATCAGTGTCGCATGGACGGCTGAATTCGATTGCACGGCCGCGAACCTGACAACTGAACAACTCGAAGCCACCCACCAGATATTGAAGAACCGCGTCGAACTAGCCTCAGCGGCGTCCCTCCATCCCAACGTCCTGTGGGTGTTCGCTGCAGGCAACAGCAAGCATGACGGCCGGTGTGACGCGCAGGGAGGTTTGGGCCAGGGCTACCCGAACATCATCTCGGTGGCAGCCGTCGATGAGGGCGGCGCATTGGCCGACTACTCCAACTACGGCAGTCAGGTGACGGTCGCCGCCCCGGGCGGCAGCCTCGACTCAACCGGCCACTCCGTTGCCGGGCACGGAGTGCTCAGCACATTCCCCCATGCGTGCCTCGCCTTACTGTGGTGGGAAGCGTGTAACGGGGGCGACTACGCGTATGACTCGGGAACCTCGATGGCCGCCCCGATGGTCACCGGGGTCGCCGCGCTGGCTTCCGGCGCCAACCCTTCCCTGACGGCAGCGCAACTACGACAGTGCATCATCACTGGCGCCGCAGCCGGCGGCCGGCAAGTTCAGGGCCAACCTTTCTACGTGGTCAACGCCAAGAAGACCGTCGAATGCGCAATCGCCCAGCGGCTCGCTGTTACCACCACGAGTCTGCCGAATGCGGTCTTGGCCCAGCCCTACTCGGCCACGCTGGCCGCTACCGGCGGCACTGCGCCGCTGACCTGGTCCGTCAGTGCCGGGGCGCTACCCGCGGGCCTGTCCCTGTCGGCAGCGGGCAGCATCTCAGGGACAGCAAGCATCGCCGGATCAAACAGCTTCACTGCCACAGTCATAGACTCCACCGGGACGACCACCGACCGCGCCCTCACTCTTGCTGTCATCGGCGGGCAGACCCAGGGCGGAACAATCTCCGCCGGGTCCTACCACTCGTGCGCGGTGACCACCGCCGGTGCCGTCAAATGCTGGGGGGTCAACAAGGTCGGCGAGCTGGGGGACGGCACCACCACCAGTTCCAGCACGCCGGTGGACGTTGTCGGGCTGGGTTCGGGCGTGGCAGCCGTCGACGCCGGGTGGGAGCACACGTGCGCGTTGACCACCGCCGGGGCCGTCAAGTGCTGGGGATACAACAGCAACGGTGAGCTGGGGTACGGCACCACCACCTACTACTCCAACACGCCTGTGGATGTCGTCGGGCTGGGTTCGGGCGTGGCTGCCATCACCGCCGGGATGCGCCACACATGTGCGTTGATCACCGGTGGCGCCATCAAGTGTTGGGGATCCAACCTCAATGGTGAGTTGGGGAATAACGGCGCCACCACCAACGACAACAACACGCCGGTGGATGTCGTCGGGCTGGGTTCGGGCGTGGCCGCCGTCACCGCCGGTAATGGGTACACATGTGCGTTGACCACCGCTGGGGCCGTCAAGTGCTGGGGGAACAACAACGGCGGCCGGCTGGGGGACGGCACCACGACCAACTCCACCAGCCCCGTGGATGTTGTCGGGTTGGGTTCGGGTGTGGCCGCTGTCACCGCC
>JABBOX010000288.1 GCA_012927555.1 Phycicoccus sp. | reverse complement strand
TCACCGGCAGGTTCACCTCCCTAGACCCCGAACCCGGCGGCAACCCCACCGCCTACACCTACCCCCTCGACCCCATCAACATGTTCGACCTCGACGGCCACTGGGGCGGTTGGGGCAAGTTCTGGCGCGGCGCCGCGAAGTGGACTGGTGTCGTCGCGGCGGGTGCTTGCATCGTTGTGACCGCCGGAGCCTGCGGAATCGCCGTTGGGGCAGCGCTCGTTGCCAGCGCGGGATGGAACGCCTACCAATGGAAGTACGGAAACGAGCAGGGCCACCGCATCAGCGCTGGGGTCGCGCTGAGGAACTTCGGTGTAGATGCGGTTCTGTCCACGGCGCGACCATTTAGAGCATTGCGCCCTGCTCGGCATGCTGGCACTACAGTCAGGGTATTTGGCCGTACGCTATATCAAGGCACACACAGGCTGCGAGGTGCAGCCCGCATGAATATCTTTCGCGGAAGTTGGCGAAGTACAGCGCGTGGTGTCAGATCTCATCCCTGGCAGGCAGCAAGAACCTTGAGTCAAAACGGTTATGCGGGATATCGTGCATGGACAGGAGGTTAGGAGTCGATGTCAATCGATCTTCCTGAAGCGCTCCTTTGGTTAGTCATCCCTGGAGTCATTCTTTGGGTGGCGAACGTTGGGAAGCCGGCTCCGATTCGCTCAGATCTTCAAGGCGCGGACAGCATCTTGCTTCTCGGTTTGGGGGTTAGTGCCTACCGTAACTGGGCAGGATCAGCGTGGCTGTTTGCCGCTTTGTTGTTCGCTGCCGAAACATGGCTACTCACACTCAGGCTGAGAATGCGTCGGAAGAGTCGCTCCTATTCAGGCCTCGGGCGTGATGTGAAATGAATGTCTTGGCCGTGACTCTGTGTGCGGTGTTGACGCTCGCGGCTATTCCTTTTCTGCTCGATTGGGCTGCAGGAGGTGTTCTTCCCAATAGATTTGGATGGGTCTCTCCCATCGCTGCCTACGCGGCGGGTTTTGCCGTGGCTGTGGACAGATTATTCCTGGCTCTCATCTGTGCGACTTCGTGGTTGATCGTCGAAGTTATCCAGGTCGCATCCTACTTCTTGGCCTCTCGGACATCCGCCAAGAAGGTCCATTTACCTTGAGCGGGGCATGGACCGGGCGTGCGGTGTTCGGTCAGGACTAACATTGGAACGGAGGCCGACACCACCAAAGCCATTTGATTCGCCGACCAACGCCGCCAACGCTGACGATGAAGCCGAATGCCGTCGTCGGCGAGGCCTCGACGAGACGCAGCCGCTGGCTGGCAACTGCTCTCGGACGGCACCGTGCTACTTGTGCGAACACCTCGCTGACTTGGCGATCCCTGACTCGGTACCCCGCGCGGTGACTAGAGCGTGTCTGCTAATGATTCGGGGTCTGGTCGTTCAGTCTGGGTCGCATGCTGCGAACTGATGTCGTCAGTGATGAACTCTGGGCTCTGATCGAGCCCGTGATGCCGAACGCGGCAGGGCTACGTGGTCGGCCTTGGAATGATCACCGGCGGACGATGGAAGCGATCACCTGGCGTTTCCGCACTGGTTCGCCCTGGCGTGATCTGCCCGTGGAGTTTGGTGCCTGGCAGTCGGTGGCCGAGCGTCATCTGCGCCGGTCCAAGGACGGCACCTACGTGCGTGTCTTTGCATCGGTGCGACGTGCTCAGGACGGCAGCGACGACGTGGACCTCGAGAGGTTTCTCTTGGTCGACTCGACCGTCGTGCGTGCCCACCAGCACGCGGCTGGCGCTCGACCCGGAGCCCTCACAGGGGGCTGAGTCGAACTTCACGTTCTCTGCCGATGAGCCAGCTGACCACGCAATCGGGCGCTCTCGCGGCGGGTTGACCACAAAGGTCCATGCCCTGACCGACGAACTGTGTTCACCACAAACGGTGCAGCTCAGCGCTGGCCAAGCCGGCGACAACCCGATGCTGTGGCCGCTGCTGGATGAGTACCGCCCCATGAGCGGCGATCAGTTTCGGCTCCTGGGCGACAAGGCGGCCTACAGCCACAAATCCACACGTGCACGGCTGCGGAAGATGAAGATCAACCACACCATCCCCGAGAAGTCTGACCAGATCGCATGGCGCAAAGCCAAGGGCTCAGCCGGTGGACGACCGCCGGCCTTCGATCCCAGGCTCTATGGCAACCTCAACACCGTCGAACGCGGGTTCAACAGGCTCAAGCAATGGCGCGGAATCGCCACCCGCTACGACAAGTACGCTCTGACCTACCTCGGCGGCGTCACCCTCGCCGCGATCGTCATCCACCACCGCGTCCGCAATTAGCAGACACGCTCTAGGTCGTCGACCTTGCGGGTCGAGACGCCGTGCACGCGGCATCCAGCGCCGAAATAGCGCAACGGTAGGATGCTGCGCCGTCCCTGTTCAGAATGTCAGACGCCGGTGGCGCCGGGATGCAGGTCATCGACAACACCCGCCTGGACGGCACCATCGTGCTGGTCGACGCTGAAGGCCAGCCCGCTGGTCTACCAGAACCCAGCCAAGACCAGGCCGGACAACCCCACCGACAAGGTGCCCCTCACTGGAATATGACGTCGCCGCTGACGAATACGCCGACTTCTCGAAAGAATACGGCCTCCACCACGAAAGAATAACGCTACCAACGACTTTCAACGCAAAATAGGCATTTCCAAGTCTTTATGATTAGCGGCACGCATGCTACCAATATTGGTAAGTCGGGTCGCCTTTCGGGCGGCCCGGAAACGTATTTACCGATGATTGTTGGCTGGTGTTGGAAATGCATGGTGGGTTAAAGGTCTATCGCGGCTCGCCCGCTGCTGCGCGCAGCTATGTCGAGGCCGATCGCGGCCGCGCCGATGACTACTACCTCGCCGAGGGCACCGGCGTTGCCCAGCGCTACGTCGCTTCGCCCGAGGCGGGGGTGCGAGATGGGGGAACGCTGAACGGGGACGGCTACGAGGCGTGGGTCGCCGGGTACGACCTCGAGACGGGTGCGCCCAAGGGCAGGGTGCGCACCGACGCTGCTGCGGTGCGGTTCGTGGAGGTGGTGGTCAACGGACCCAAGTCGTGGTCGCTGGCCGCCGCCCTTGGCCCCGAGATCGCGGCCGCCTACGACCGGGCCCAGGATCGGGCCGCCGAGCAGGTGATCGGCTGGCTGGCCCAGCATGCCAGCACCAGGGTGGGGCCGCGGGGCCAACAGGTCCAGGTCCCGGTTCAGGAGATCGAGGCCGCGGTGGTGCGGCACTACACCTCCCGGGCCGGTGACCCCCACCGGCATCTGCATCTGCAGATCAACGCCCGGGTCTTCGCCGAAGACACCTGGCGGGGCCTTCATACGGTGGGGGTGCGTGACAGCCTGGGCGCCATCAACGGCATCGGCCACGCCGCAGTGATGTGCGACCCAGACTTCCGGGCGGCCCTTGCCGGCCGCGGGTTCACCCTGGAGGCGGCCAGCGGGGAGATCGTCGAGCTG
>JABBOX010000007.1 GCA_012927555.1 Phycicoccus sp. | reverse complement strand
GGGACTTGTCGTCATGAAGTCGTTCGCGTAGCCGCTGGTCGTGCTTTTGTCGCTGGCCGCCAGGAGGTCCGCGTACGCCGTGTCCTCACCGTGCGAGGGTGTCGCCGTCTCGAGGCTCTCGTTGACGCGGCTCTCGAAGTTGGTGCGGATCAGTCCCGGCTCCACGAGGATGACGTCGATCCCGAACGGCTTGACCTCGACCCGGAGGGCGTCGCTGATCGCTTCCACGGCGTACTTGCTCGCGTGGTAGAAACCGCCGATGGGGAAGGTGATCCGTCCGCCCATCGAGCCGATGTTGACGATCCGGCCGGAACGCGACCGACGCATCGCGGGCAGGACAAGCTGGGTGAGGCGGGCGAGCCCGAACACGTTGGTCTCGAACATGGTCCGCACCCGGTCGAGATCGGCTTCCTCGATGGGCCCGTACTCGCCATAGCCGGCGTTGTTGATCAGCGTGCCGACCTTGCCGTGGTCTGCCTCGACCGCGTTCACGGCCGCGATCATCGAGTCCTCGGAGGTAACGTCCAGTGCCAGGGTGTGGCAACCCAACGCTTCGAGACCGGCAAGGGTCTCCGTCCGTCGGGCCGTCGCGTAGACGGTGTGCCCGGCGCGGACCAGCGTCTCGGCGGTGGCGGCACCGATGCCTGACGAGCAGCCGCTGATGAGGACCGGGTCGTGGCGCGTCATCCCTGCATCCTAGGGGCGCTGACCCGCGCGGGTCCCAGGTCCCGATCCTGGCGCCAGGCGAATACGTCGCTGGCTCATTCAGGAGCCGATCTTGAAGGAGCCGATCTGAACTCGGTCCAACGTCAGCCATTCGGCGGGAGTCAGGGTCTTGCCCGTGTCTGCCAGTGCGCGAAGGGTCTTGATGGCTGTCTCTTTGGTCGCGGAGCCGCTGAATCCGATGTAGGACACCTCGTCAGGGGCGGACTCCCAGACCAGGTTCCCGGTTGATTGACCGGAACCCCACCCCGGAACCCCACCCGTGCAGTAGATCGCCGGCTTGCCGCGGACGATGCCCGCCGGCTTCGCGTGAGTCCCTAATGCCTGGCTCTCGAAGGATGCTCCCGTCATGACGCCAACCCAGACTTGACCGCCTCCGAGTGTGGCGTCCTGCCCGAGTTGCCCCGCGCGGTATTGCATCTCGTGGTTAACCGGGGAGCCAAAGGTGGTCGTGGGCTCCGTCTCAAGCCCGTCCAGGTTCAGAAGGTTTGGTTTGCCGCCCTTGATCCTGACAAGAATCGCAAGGTCGACGAGCTGCTCTTGTCCGAGGTCTCCGACGATCTGGGCGTAGGAGTCGGCGAGTGGCCAGACGAGGCGCTGAGCGTTGGCACTCCATATGCCGCCTTTCGGTCTGGTCACTGGGGCGTCGGAATCACCGATCCACCAAAAGAGAGGGAAAGTCACGACTGCGCTTCTGACGCCGAAGCGACCATCGGGGGCTCTGATGACCACCGACCAGGGCCCCAGTGTCAGTGCGTCGCAGTCCCAGCGGTCGATCGCGAACCCTGGGACCTGCCGATGGGGACCCAGGGTCAGCCCGCCCAGCTCCGCTGGACACCGTTCGGGCAGCCTCTCGCCGGTCGATGTCTCCGGTTCGGGTGTCGTCGGGAGGTTGGACGTCGTGGTGGGGGCGACTGCGGTGGCTGTCCGATCGTCCGGGCCCGGAGCGGTGAGCTGACCGAGCAGCACCGCCACAACAACGGCGCCGCCAAGAAGCCCGAGGAGGGTCAGCCCGGACGAACGCCTGGGCAGTTCGTCGTCCCTGTCGGCGTCCTCCAGTCGGCCCTCATCAGGTTTGCCCATGTCGTCAGCCTGCTCCCATCAGCTCTGCTCAGCGCGGTGCTCGGCGGCTCAGCTCGGGGTCAGCCTGAACGTCGGGTGGTCGGTGTCTTCCGGAAGCTTCTTCCAGTACCCGTTCACCTCGCGCCCCGCCTTCTTCCGGTATGCCGTGATGATGTCCGAGCGCTCGTCTGCGGGGACCTCCGTGACGGCATACGTCATCAGACTTCCCTTCTGGCCCAGCTGGACGTTCCCGGCTGCCCGGACGTTCTTCACCCAGTCCGACTCGCCTCGGGTCGACACGATGAACAGTGAACCGTTGTGCTGCAATGGAATGACCGGAACTCGTTGCGGATCGGCGGAATTGCGCCGGGCAACCTCAAGGGTGTGCACGTCCCACAGGGTGCTGCGCATCGCCAGGTTGTTGAAGATCTTGGTCGTTGCCGACGGCTTCAGGTAGGCCATGCCGCCATCATCCAATAGGTGCACCCCCTGTCGTAAGGGGTTTCCATCGGGGGACCTGGGGTCTGGCCCGGTCTAGGCTCGGGGCATGGGCTGGTTGAACATTCTTGGCTGGGCCGGGTCAGCGCTGTTGGTCTATTCGCTGATGCAGGCCAGGGTGCTGCGTTTCCGGCTGCTGAACCTCGTGGCCTGCATCATTCTGGTGTTCTTCAACGCGATGCTTGGCATCTGGCCCATGGTCGCGATGAACATCGTCCTGTCGGGGATCAACCTCTGGTTCATTCGCCGGCTTACCTCGGAACGGCACTCCGAGCTGGCGTTCACGGTGCTCGAGGTCGGGCCGCTCGACGAGTACCTGCGCCACACGCTGCGGGTCCACGGTGCGGACATCGAGAAGTTCCAGCCCGGATTCATGTGGGACGGGGCCGCGCCCGGGCACACGGCATACCTGGTTGAGCATGGTGCCGAGACAGTTGGTGTGGTGTTGGTCCATGACGCGGGCAACGGTGTGGCCCAGGTTGAGCTCGACTATGTGACCCCGCGGTTCCGCGACTTCTCACCTGGGGAGTTCGTCTATCGGCGCAGCGGACTGTTCCGCGATCGCGGGTTCCGCAAGGTGATCACCCCGGCGGGGATGGTCGCGCCGTATTACGACCAGCTGGGTATGCGCCGTGAGGGCGAGTCCTACGTCCTGGACATTCGCTGATCGCCCCGATCGTCAACCGCGGCAGTGTCGGGATCAGCGGTGTCGGGATCAGCGGTGTCGGGATTAGCGTGGCCGGCATGGGGTATGCGTTTGAGTCCCGGCCGCTGACGCCAGAGGCGTGGGCCGATCTCGAGGTGCTGTTCGACCTCCCGGGAGGTTCGATGGTGCGTGGTTGCTGGTGCATGTACTACCGCAAGAGCGGGACGGTGTCGGTCAACGCCGCCGCCGCTCCGGAGAACAAACGGCAGCTGTGTGAGCTCGTCGACGCGGGCGTCGTTCCCGGTCTCATCGGTTACGTCGACGGTTCCCCAGCCGGATGGATCAGCCTTGGGCCACGCGAGGACTACGCGAAGCTGCAGCGCTCGCCGATCATGAAACCGGTGGACGACCGGGAAGTGTGGTCGGTCGTCTACACCTTCGTGGCGAAGCGATACCGCGGTCAAGGCGTCCAGCACCGGCTCCTGAAGGCAGCGATCGGCTACGCCAGGGAGCAGGGGGTCCGGACCCTTGAGGCGTATCCGGTCGACAAACCGGAGCGAAG
>JABBOX010000175.1 GCA_012927555.1 Phycicoccus sp. | reverse complement strand
CTCGCGCTAGTGGATGACGAGGTGCGCATGGCACTGCAGCTGTAGCGGCTCCGCCGCAGCCACACGGCTCCGCCGCACGGACGCGGCGGAGCAGAGCCTGCGAGATCCCCAGGATTCGTCCGGGCAACGATCGAAGAGTCAGCGTCGACACATCGAAGAGAGGGTCAATCATGAGTTCAATGGCAGCAAGTCCTCCCAAGGTCTCCGGGGCCAAAGCAGCCCAGGTGCACGTCCAGCGTTTCGGCGCATTCCTGACCGGCATGATCATGCCGAACCTGCCGGCGTTCATCGCCTGGGGCCTGATCACCTCCCTGTTCATCGCCAAGGGTTGGCTGCCCAACAGCATCCTGGGTGGCTTCGGCAACGCCGACACCGTCGGCTGGCAGGGTGCGGCCACGGCGTTGGCCACAGGCGCCGACGGCGCCACATTCCATCAGTACCTCGGCCTCGTCGGCCCGATGATCGTCTACTTGCTCCCCCTGCTCATCGCCAACCAGGGCGGCCGGATGGTCTACGGCGAGCGCGGTGGCGTCGTCGCCTCCATCGCCACCATGGGCGTCATCGTGGGCAGCACGATCCCGATGTTCCTCGGCGCCATGATCGTCGGCCCGCTGGCCGCGTGGCTGATGAAGAAGATCGACAAGATCTGGGACGGCAAGATCCGGCCAGGGTTCGAGATGCTCGTCAACATGTACTCAGCCGGCATCGTCGGCATGGGCCTGGCGATCGGCGCGTTCTTCGGGATCGCACCCTTCGTGACACACGTCTCTGCCTGGCTCGGTTCCGGTGTCCAGGGACTTGCCGATGCGCACCTGCTTCCGCTGATGAGCATCATCGTCGAGCCCGCGAAGGTCCTGTTCCTCAACAACGCGATCGGCAACGGCACCCTCGTCCCGCTCGGAGTCCAGCAGACCATCGACACGGGTCAGTCGCTGCTCTTCCTCGTCGAGGCGAACCCGGGCCCCGGCTTCGGCCTGCTGCTGGCCTTCGCGCTCTTCGGGATCGGTACCGCCAGGGCCTCCGCACCTGGCGCGATCATCATCCAGTTCCTCGGCGGCATCCACGAGGTGTACTTCCCCTTCGTGCTCATGAAGCCGATCCTCATCATCGGCCTCATCGCCGGTGGGGCGACCGGGGTTGCGACCAACGCGGTTTTCAGCAGCGGCCTGCGTGCACCTGCTGCACCCGGCAGCATCATCGCCGTCCTGGCGCAGACGCCTAAAGGCAGCTACGTCGGCGTGATCTTCTCGGTGCTGCTCTCGGCGGCTGTGACGTTCTTCATCAGCGCGGCTCTCCTTCGTGCCTCCCGCACGCGGGACCTCGCCGCCGAGAGCGACGGCCTGGCCGCCGCGATCGCTCAGACCGAGGCGAACAAGGGCAAGAGCAGCAGCGCGCTCGGCGCTCTCAGTGGCATGGCGGGCGCGCCCGCCGCCGTGCCGACAGCGGTGGCAGGAGCTGCAACCACAGTCGCCGATCACCCGGTGCGGCACGTCGTGTTCGCGTGCGATGCAGGCATGGGGTCGAGCGCCATGGGCGCGAGCGTCCTGCGTGACAAGCTCAAGAAGGCAGGCGTCACCGGTGTCACGGTGGAGAACCTGGCTGTCGCGAGCCTGCACGACAACGCTGACTTCGTGATCAGCCAGCGCGAGCTGACCGACCGGGCGCGGCTGAAGGCCCCGACCTCCGTGCACATCTCGGTCGACAACTTCATGAACAGCCCCGTGTACGACGACGTCGTTCGCGAGGCGAAGGCACGGCAGCAGACCGAGGGGTTGGTGCGGTGACCGACATCCTGACCGAGGACCAGATCGTGGCCGCAGGCAGGGCGACGACCAGGGACGAGGCAATCCGCGAGGCGGGTGAACTGCTCGTGAGCGCCGGCGCCGTCACGCCTGCGTACGTCGACGCGATGACTGAGCGCGAGCAGACCGTGTCGACCTACATGGGCAACTACCTGGCGATCCCGCACGGCACGAACGAGTCCAAGGCGGCGATCACGCGGTCGGCCATGTCGCTCGTCCGCTATGCCGAGCCGATCGACTGGGGCGGGCACGAGGTGCGCATCGTCGTCGGGATCGCGGGGCTCGAGAACGAGCACCTCGGCATCCTGTCGAAGATCGCGGTCCTGTTCTCCGACATGGAGCAGGCCCAGGCCATGGCCGACGCCACCAGCGTCGACGAGCTGTACCGACTGCTCAACTCGGTCAATGCGGAGTGACGTCCGCTGACACCGGCTGGCGCGGACAGACCGCCCGCTCGCCTGCCGTCCAGGTTGTACCGGACGACAGCGGACGGGCGGTCCTCTGCCCGCCGCCGGCTTCTGAAGGCACGGCTTCTTCGCCGACAGTGGTTGGCGGGCCGACTGGCGTACGGTCGAGAACGACCGAACCCCGGCTCCGGGGCTCGAACCGGGCGTGGAGCGATCATGACCGTCCCGACGGACGAGACGCACGACACGGCCGCGCCCCAACCGCTGGTGTCGAACCCCACACCCGTGGACCGCCTCGCGCACGGCCTGACGTCCGCTGAGGCCCGTGAACGGCTCGCGACCAACGGGCCCAACCAGCTGCCGGTGGCCCGAGGTCCGCACCCGCTGGCGCTGCTCGCCCGGCAGATGATCGGCTTCTTCGCTGTCATGCTCTGGGTCGCCGCGGGTCTCGCCTGGCTGGCCCAGATGCCCGCGCTCGCTGTCGCAATCGCGGTCGTGGTGCTGCTCAACGGGGGCTTCGCCTTCGCCCAGGAGTACCGTGCGGACCGCGCATCACAGCGGCTCAGGGAACTGCTACCGGCTCACGCCACCGTGCGGCGCGATGGGCGTGCCCACGTGGTCGACGCCTCCGCGCTGGTCGTGGGCGACCTCTTGCTTCTCGAGGCGGGCGACCGGATCTCGGCGGACCTGCGCCTCCTGCTCGGGCCGGCGGTGAGTGTGGACGAGTCGATGCTCACCGGGGAGAGCGCGGCTCGCTCGGCCGAGGCCGGTGACGAGGGAGCGCTCTTTGCCGGCACATACCTCGTCGAAGGGCATGCCGAAGCCATCGTCGTCGCAGTCGCTGGTGCCACCCGGCTGGCCGGGATCGCGGCCGTCACGCAGGGCGCCGTGCGGCCCGCGAGCCCGCTAGCGGTGCAGCTGCACCGCGTGGTCCGTGTGATCGCGCTGATCGCGATCATCGTCGGGGTCGTGTTCTTCGTCACGTCGCTGCTGCTTGGTGAGCCGATGTCCGACGCGTACCTGTTCGCGATCGGGGTGACCGTAGCGCTGGTCCCCGAGGGTCTGCTGCCGACCGTCACCCTCTCCCTGTCGCAGGCCGCCCAGCGGATGGCCGGTCGCCACGCGCTGGTGCGGCGACTCGAGGCGGTCGAGACGCTCGGCTCGACGACATTCATCTGCACCGACAAGACCGGCACACTGACCCGCAACCAGATGTCGGTCGTTCGATGCTGGACCCCGAACGGCGTCGTGCTCGTGGCGGGCGACGGCTACGCGCCCACCGCGTCGCTCACCGGGCCGCAGG
>JABBOX010000248.1 GCA_012927555.1 Phycicoccus sp. | reverse complement strand
AACAACACCACCGAGCGACCGCGCAGGGTCAAAGTGACGCGGCGCGGTCGCTCTGTGCTTGGCCCAACGTCCAAGTCCGGCCGAGATCGGGCCGACATCGGCTGAGCAGGTCAGGGTCTACCCTGACCTGACCCTGAAAGCGACCCTGAACCTCGTCCAGAGGGGACTACCGGCGCCGCCTGCGGTGTCAAGATGGACGAAGGATCCACTCGATAAAGGGAAAGCAAATGACCGAACACCCGCAGGACTACCGGCGCACTGAGCCGAAGTACGTCCAGCAACCCGGCGAGCCGGCATCGCCGTACAGCCCGCCGGCACCTCAGTTCTCCGGCACGCCCTCCACCTACCAGCCGGTGCCGATGTCCCCCGCTGACCAACGCACCTGGGCCATCGCGACCCACCTGTCGGCGTTCCTCGCCGCGTTCGTCGCCCTGTCGTTCCTGGGTCCGCTGATCATGTACGCCGTATTCAAGGAGCGGGGCGCCTTCATCCGGCACCACTCGGCGGAGGCCCTGAACTTCCAGCTGACCATGTGGATCGGGCTGATCATCTCGTTCCCGCTGATGTTTGTGCTCATCGGATTCGTCACGGCCGGCGCCATCGCCATGACCATGCTCGTGTGCCACATCCTCGCTGCGGTGGCGGCCAGCGAAGGTCGCGACTACCGCTACCCCTTCACGATTCGGTTCGTCAGCTAGAACCCCAGCAGGCGCCGCACGACGGTGTCCGCGAGCAGGCGGCCGCGCAGGGTCAGGAGAACACGTCTCTGACTCAGTGCGGCCGCTCCATTCACCAGTCCGTCCGCGATCAGGCCGGCGACGGCCTCGCTGCCCTCGGGACGCAGGAGGTCGATCGGCAGCCCATCGACCAGACGCACCCCGAGAAGCACTCGCTCGTCGTAGCGTTGGTCGTCCGTGAGCAACTCGCGACCGGCGGCCGGCGACAGCCCCGCGTTGAGCCGACTGGCAAAAGCGTTGGGGTGCTTGACGTTCCACCACCGAACGCCGCCAACGTGGCTGTGTGCCCCCGGTCCCACGCCCCACCAGTCACCATCGAGCCAGTAGCCCTCGTTGTGGCGACAGCGGTCGGCCTCCGTACGTGCCCAGTTGCTGACTTCGTACCACCCGAAGCCGGCGGCTCCGAGGACCTGCTCGGCCAGCTCGTACTTGGTGGCCTCGTCGTCATCCTGCGGTGCCGGCACTTGGCCCCGCCGAACCTGAGCCCCCAGCTTCGTGCCTTCCTCGACGACCAGGGCGTAGGCGGAGATGTGATCAGGCGCGAGGTCGATGGCGGCGTCCAGGCTCGTGCGCCAGTCCTCCAGCGACTCCCCCGGCGTGCCATAGATCAGATCCACACTGACCTTCAGCCCGACGGCTCGTGCGGCCTCCACCGCCTTGGCCACGTTGGCCGGGTCGTGGGTGCGTTCCAGCGTCGCCAGCACGTGCGGTACGGCCGACTGCATGCCGAAGCTGATCCGGTTGAACCCGCCAGCGGCCAAGGCCTGCAGCGACGCCGGAGTGACCGAGTCCGGGTTGGCCTCGGTCGTCACCTCAGCGCCGTCGGCCAGTCCAAACCTCGCTCGTATGCCGTCCAGCACCCTCACCAGATCGTGGGACAGCATCGTCGTGGGGGTACCTCCGCCGAAGAACACGGTCGCCACCGGCGGAGCGGCTGGGCCCAGCACCCGGGCGGCCAGCTCGAACTCACGCAGGGCGACGTCGGCGTACGTCCCGACGCTGGCGCCGTCAACGCCGAGCTCGGTCAGCGTGTAGGTGTTGAAGTCGCAGTAGCCACAACGCACCGTGCAGAACGGGACGTGGACGTAGACACCGAATGGCGCCGTCCCGAGGGTCTTCAGCGCGTTGGCCGGAAGCTCTCCTGACGGCGGGGCAGGTTCGCCCTCGGGCAAGGCACTCGGCATACATCCATCCTCGCAGGGATCCGGGCAGGGAATCGGGCAGGGACCACGGGCGAGGTCAGCCGGAGTGGGTCAGCACGCCGTAGTGTTCGCGACTTCGCAGGGCCCACGCCGAAGCCGGCACCATCAGGGCGCTGGCAAGGGCGATCACACCACCCAGGACGAACCAGCCGGGTCGGCCCCATTCGATGCACAGCAGGGTGATGAGCGTCGGGGCGGCAATGTTCGACAACGAGAAACCCATGCCGGCAAAGCCTTGGTACTGACCCTGCCGCTCTCGCGGGGCCAAGCCCATCTGCACTCCCCATTGCCCCCCGGAGCCGAGCATCTCGCCGACCACGTGCACGAGCGTCCCGGCGCACAAGAGCGCGATCGCCAGCCAGGTCGGCTGACCGCTGGCGAGGGCGATGAGAGCGAATCCCCCGGCGATCCAGAACCCTGACCGTGCCATGGCCCGCGAGGACGGTCCGACCAGGTCGACGCCGCGGGTCAGGCGAACCTGGAACAGGGCCACGCAGACGGTGTTGATCATCAGGGTGATCGCGACCAGGGACCGGGGCGCCGAGGTGTACTGCGAGATCCACAAGGGCATGGCCAGCTCCATGACGACGAAGTGCATGGACGCGACGCCGCTGAGAAGAGTGATCACGACGAACGGCAGGTCGTGCAGCACCGCCATCCTCGGCTCACCCAGTTCACGAGGCGGCGACGGAGCGATGTGCGGAAGGCGGCCGAGCCAGATCGACGTCACGATGCAGGTGGCCGCGTCAAGGGCAAACACCGCCAGGTAGGCCCAGCTCTGGTCCACCCACAGTGCCACCCCGCCGAAGAGCGCGCCGAACGAGATGCCGACATTGGTCATTGCCCGCAGGTAGGCCTTGAACTGGACCCCCCGCCCACCCTCGGCCACCCTGGCGATGTAGCCGTTCCGAACGGCTCCCGCGCCCCGGTCGAAGACCGAGATGATGGCCATCACCGCCACGAGTGCCCACACCGAGCGCGCGAACAACAGACCCAGGATGGCGATACCGGCGCCGAAGGTGAACGCCTGTAACACTTTACGAGGACCCCGGAGATCTGCGAGGTGCCCAGCGGGGACCTGGACCAGCAGCCCGACGAGGGCGCCAGCCGACAGTGCCAGCCCCACCTGGGTCGGCCGCAGTCCGACGACGCGGGTGAAGTAGAGCGCGAACGTCGTCACCAGCGCACCGTTGCCGAACGTGTTGACCAGGGTCGCCACGGCCATGATCCGCAGGTTCGGGTCCACGGGTATCCCCTTGACCGTCAGCTTGGCCGCCGTCGGCCGCGGGCCGTCAGGTCGTTCGTCAGACTCGTTGGGCGTCACGCCGGGTTCCCCTCACAGGACTTCTCGACGTCAACCTAGTTGGGCCGGCTCGCGATAGCCAAAAGAGCTCAAGTTCCGGTCCCCATCGGCGTGTCGGGCGCGACACGCCGGTGGCGCGAAATTCTTTGTGCCACACCACTTGCGGACCGTCACGACACCGGCGTAGAACTCTCACTACGCCCTCGGAAACGGGAGCGGGATCGGATGGAAATCAGGTTTCTTGACCAGTGGGCTTGCCTGCTGGAGCCGCCGGGTGAAGCGGGCG
>JABBOX010000194.1 GCA_012927555.1 Phycicoccus sp. | reverse complement strand
CCTCCGAGCTGCGCGCCGACGCGATGGTGGACATCGGTCAGCTGCCGGTGCCGATGGAGTCAGCCTTGACCTGCACGGCCTTGAGCGCCGTCGCAGGGTCCAAGCCGCTCTTGGTGACCTTCTCCATCTCGGAGTCGAACGCCGAGGCGACCTCTTCCCAGGTGGCGATGGCCGGAGGAGCCTTGGCATCCTCGAGCTGCTTGCCGAAGACGGCGAGCTTCTCGTCGGCGGTCAGGGCCGGGTCCTGCCATGCGCTTTTCACCGACGGGAGGTCGGTCGACAGTGCGTACCACTTGACCTGGGTCGCGGGGTCGGAGAGCCACTGGACGAGCTTCCAGGCGCTGTCGCGGTTCTTGCTGGTTTTGAAGACCACGAGGTCAGATCCGCCGACGAATGAAGTGGCGGTCTTCTGCTTCGGCATCGGCATGACGCCGTACTTGGCCTTGAAGTCAGCGCCGCCAACCTTCTCGACTGCGCCCATCATCCACGGACCCGAGATGAACATCGGGACGGAGCCGTTGACGAAGTTGGGCTCGGTCGAACCCTCGGCTGCAGCCTTGGGGAGGGCGATGCCGTCAGTGAAGTAGCTCTGGTAGTACTTCACCGCTTCGGCCGTCTCCGGCCGTCTCCGGCGTGTCGAAGGTGAACTTCTTCTGGTCAGCAGTGGCGACCTCGGCGCCGTTGGACCAGGCGAACGGCATAATCGTCTGCCATGAGCCCTGCCCGCCAGCCTGGAGGTTGATGCCCCACTTGGCACCGGCCTTGTCCTGCATCGCCTTGGCCATGGCCTTCAGTCCGGCCCAGTCGGTCGGCAGCGTGGTGATGCCGGCCTTTGCGGCCAGGTCCTTACGGTAGTAGACGAGGCGGGTCTCGACGTACCACGGCACGCCGTATGACGTTCCCGCCACCTCGGTGGTCTTCTGGGCACCTTCGAAGAAGGTGCTCTTGTCGATCGTCGCGGGGGTCGCGTCGAGTGCCTGGGCGAACTCACCCATCCACGTCGTACCGACCATTGCGGCGTCCGGCGTCTTACCGGCGGTGATCGCGGTCTTGAACTTGTCGTGGGCAGAGTCCCAGGGGACCGCCGTGACCTCAACCTTGACGCCCGGGTTGGCTGCCTCGAAGTCCTTGGTCAGCTTGGGCAGGTTTTCGCCCTCTGCGCCCATGGCCCAGATCGTGATCGTGCCCGTGGCCTTGCCTGAGCTCACGGTCTTTGCCGTGTCGCCAGCCTTGGCGCCCGTGTCCGCGGACCGGCCACAGGCTGCGAGCCCCATGCTGGTCGTCAGGGCGAGCGCAACCACTGCGGTGGTGCGGATGTTGCGTTTCATCTTCTGTTTCCTCCTAGGTCGGGCGGGTGCCCGAGTGGGATGTTTCTGCCTCAGCTCGTGACCCACGGCACGTCGCGGTCGTCCGTTTCGGGACAGCCACACGACGACCGCAAAACCAGCTCGGTCGGCAGGATCCGTGGTTCCGGAGCCACGGGGGCGCCGGTAATACGTTCGTGGAGCCGGGTCGCTGCAAGGCGGCCCAGCTCGAAGAGGGGCTGACGAACTGTGGTCAGTCCGGGGCTGACATAGCGGGCAGTCATGACGTCGTCCCAGCCCACGATGGCGATGTCGTCCGGGACCTTGACGCCGGCGCGCTGCAGCGCCTTCATCGTTGACAGGGCCAGCTCATCGTTGGCACAGACCAGCGCGTCCGGCCCGTTCGAGTGCCCCATGACCTGGGCCGCGACCTTGGCACCCGAAAGCTCACGGAAGTCGACCCGGATCGCCGGGCCGACGGCCGACGCGTCCGAGGAGGACAGAGCCGCGGTGAACCCGCGATAACGCTCCTGGACGTCCGGTGAGCCCTCAGGATCACCGACGAAGAACAGTCGGCGCCTGCCATGGGCGATGAGGTGTTCGGTGAGTTCCCTTGCGCTCTGGGCGTTCTCGGCAGATACCGCGTCACAGCCAGGCACCGCCGCGCGGGCGAGCATAACCACAGGAGTACGCCGGCCGAGGGCGCGCGCCGCGTCGTCCGGAAGCGTCGAGTTGGCCAGTACGAGGCCGTCCACCCGGCTCGCGAGCTCGAGCACGGAACGCTCCGGGTCTTCACGCTGACCGGTGACGACGATGATGACGCTCTGGCCGAACTCGCCGGCCGCAGACTCATAGCCCATCAGCAGCTCGGAGTAGTACGGGCCGGTCAGGTCATGGACGACGAGCCCCTGGGCGTCGTGGCGCTGGACGGCCAGACTTCGCGCCGATCGACGAGGGACGTACTCGAGATCCTCTACGGCCTGGAGCACCTGCGCCCGGACCTGCGCAGAAGTTGCGCCGGTCCCCTGAAGCACTCGCGAGACGGTGGCAATCGACACGCCGGCAAGTTGCGCAACGGAGTAGATCGTCGTCGGGCGAGTGCCCGGTTCGCTGGTCGCCATTGACCGCCTCCGTCTATGTAAGCGCTTACAAGCCTGCATGACGTTTGCCCAAAACACAAGCTTTTGGGGAATATTGTTCGGTTTATCGATTTTGTCGGATTGTGGGCGAACGTCCCTGCGGGCACCAACTCCCCTGCCCCACAACGGTTTCAGCGGATAGCCCGTCTGGCTTTGATGGCTTGATCTCCGCGCAGCCTTCGTGCGTCTCAACGGGAATGCGTCACTGGGTTGCCGTCGGCGGGCGGCCCGGAACTTGACAGGTCCGGGCCGTAGCGGCCTCAGGGCGACCGGCGGAACGGACGGCAGCCGATCGACCCTCCAGGCTGAAACTCGGGTCCGCTATGACTGGAAAGTGCACCACTCCATCTGGCTCACAGCCCTGTCAACCTGTGACTGGGCCACGGACGCTGCTGATGAGGCTCCCAGATGCACGGGTCTGAGTGGCTTGGACCCAGACAATCAGCTTGTTGACATTTCCAGTCTGTGCCGTCCACGCCCCATTTGTGGTGTTCACGGTCACTGTCTTGGTCAACAGGGTGTTCGCCGAGCTGCAGGGGAAGGCGTTGGCGAGGCAGAAGACGACGGTGACGTTCCCAGAGTCGCCTGCCGTCCCATAGGCCGCTGTCCCACTGGCAGTCAAGGAGTTGCCCACGTCGTTCACGAAGGACGTGATGCTCAAGGAGGTCCCAATGGTCCCGGGCACTGTGATGGTGAAGGTCACGTCGGTGCTGGCAACGGCATACGTGCTGGTTGCCGCGGCGGTGGCCCGGACCACACAGTTCCCGGCCCCGGTGTAGGTGAGCACGCCGGTGGAGGTGTTGACCGTGCAGCTTGTGGTCGTGGTGCTGACGATCGAGTAGCTGATGGCCGCGCCACCGAGCGCGGTGGCCTGGGTGGAGGGGGTCAGCGGGGACGCCGTGGTCAGGACGCTCGTCGTCGGCGACCAGGTGACGACCTGAGGGGCCAAGGAGACGGCGAAGGTCACGTCGCGGGTGCCCGCGGCATACGTGCTGGTTGCCGCGGCGGTGGCCCGGACCACACAGTTCCCGGCCCCGGTGTAGGTGAGCACGCCGGTGGAGGTGTTGACCGTGCAGCTTGTGGTCGTGGTGCTGACGATCGA
>JABBOX010000058.1 GCA_012927555.1 Phycicoccus sp. | reverse complement strand
CCGCAGCACCCGGGCCGGGTCGCTCGGCCGGTCGGGTCGGGTGGCCGAGGCGATCACCGCGTTCGAACAGCTGCTGGCCGACCAGCGCCGGGTCCTTTGCCCGGACGATCCCCAGACCCTGTTCACCCGCAGCAACCTGGCGGGGCTGCTCGCCGAGTCCGGTCGGCTGGCCGAAGCCGTCACGGCTTTCGAGGAGCTCCTGGCCGACCGGACCAGGCTGCTTGGCCCGGAGGCTCCCCAGACCGTGACCACCCGCAACAACCTGGACTGGCTCGAGCAGCGCAGATCTGACCGCGAGGAGTCGTGAACGTCTGACCGCCAGGAGTCGTGAGCGTCGTCTGCCCGGTTCTTGTCGGGCCCCTATCAACCGGCCGGCGTCACTGGCTCCATCGCGCAGGTTGCGTCAGCCGGGGCCGGCTCCCCGCCCCACGTCCGGCAGCTCACCGCGTATGCAGGTGTGAGGTGTCCGGCCAGGGCGTAGTACTGCCGCGCCTGCTCTGATCGACCGGTCAAATCGAGGGTCTTGCCCAGCATGTGGAGCGATTCCGCGTCGAGCGGGTCGGCAGCGACCAACCGCCGCAGGAGCGACTCGGCGACGGTGAAGGACGCCGTGCCATAGTGCGCGAGTGCCAGCAGCCGCAGTATCGCGGGCTCGTCCGGCAGCTGGCGGGCTGCTTGTTCGAGCATTGGCACCGCGGCTGACGCATCTCGCTGCTCGATCAAGCGCTGGGCCGAGCGGTACAGGTCGTAGGCGTCCGCTTCCACGGGTTCACGGTACCAACGAGTCGCGGCAGCAACGGCTCTTGCCTGCGCAACCGTGCAGCTGCGCTCAGGCAGTGGGCGTGGTGACAGTGCCCCGTCGCGACCGGGCCAGGTAGGTGGCCGCGGTTGCGAGGTAGATGAGTGCCAGAGCGGCGAACACCGCCCGGGAGTACCCGGCATCGGGAAGGACGAGGGCTGCGAGAGCTGCGGCCCCGACGAAGGCCGCGTTGTAGAGGACGTCGTACAGCGCGAATGCGCGGCCGCGGAACGCGTCGTCCGTGTCTCGTTGGACGATGGTGTCGACCGCGATCTTCGCAGCCTGTGCGGCCAGGGTGAGCGAGGCTGCACCGGCGAGAACAGCCCATCGGGCGATCGTCGCCGTAAGCAGGAACTGGCTCGCCGCGGCCAGCACGAGGCAGTAGACGATCCAGGCGTGCGGTCCCGTGCGTGGGCTGAGCACCGGGGTCAGCACCACGGCGAGGGCGAACCCGACGCCGGACGCGGCGAGCACCGTCCCGAACGTCCTCAGGCCGGCGGTCGCGTTTGCCGGGTCCTCCAGCAGGTTGCGGGAGATGAGGACGCTGGCGATGAAGACGACGCCGTACACGAACCGGTGCGTTGCCATCACTGCAAGCGCCCGCGCCGGGGTGCCGCGTCGGCGCAGGTGGCGCGCGCCGTCGACCAGTCCGCGGCTGAGGCTGTTGATCGTCTGCCCCATGGTTTCGTGACCGGTCCGGGGGTCGGGTCCGAGAAGGTCGCGGCCCATGCGAGTCGCGAGCGCGGAGGCAGCGGTGAAGACGAGCGCGGCGACAGCAAGGAGCGTGGCATCCCTGTGCCGGCCCGGCTCGAGAACGACGCCCAGCGCGAAGCCGACTCCGGCTCCGGCGATCGCGACGGCTGCACCGAGGGTGGGTGTCAGAGAGTTGGCCGTGAGCAGCAGTCGGCCGGGCACGACGCGTGGGAGAGAGGCCGACAGCGCCGCGAGCAGGAAGCGGTTGATCGAGATGTTGAGCAGCGCCAGCACGTAGACCGCGGGGCCGAGTCCGTCGGCCAGGATGATGGCCGCGACGGCGAGCGTGATCGCGACCCGCACGAGGTTGGCGACGAACAGTACCTGACGGCGCCGCCAGCGGTCGAGGAGCACCCCTGCCCAGGGGCCGACCAGCGTGAACGGGACCAGCAGGACGGCGAAGGCCCCGGCCACGCCGGTGGCCGTGCTCGCGTTCTCGGGGGAGAAGAAGAAGAGCGTCGCGAGCCCGATCTCGAAGATCCCGTCGCCGGTCTGGCTCACCAGGCGCACCGTGAAGAGCCTGCGGAAGTCGCGAAGTCGTAGGAGCTCGCCCAGCTCCTGCATCACCTGCACGCGGGTCAGCGTAGTTGGCACAGCGTGCGCCGCGCCGGGTTCCGGCGGCCGTTGGTAGCCACTTCGTCCGGGCCTTCTGCTATTTGGCGCTTCCGGTGGGAACAACGGTGAGTGGTTCGTCATTCTTGATCTTGGTGAACAGCTCCAAGGCTTTCTGGCTGTCCCACTTGACCGCGCTGCCGACGTGCGTCGGAAGAGCAGGGTTGGAGATGGGAACAGTCAGCGACAGACCCTCTCCGCCGGACACGGAACGCATGGCCATCAGGACTCTGGTGACGTCGCGCAGCGAGGTGTCGTCGCCGACGGTCAGGCCGGCCCCGGCGCTCGTCGCGAACCGGTAGTACCGCCACGGGATAAGCACCGTCGAGGGGCTGGCGGCCTTGTGCATGATCGCACCGAGGAACTGCCGCTGTCGCTCCACGCGGCCGATGTCGCCGAGCGGGTCGGAGTATCGGGCTCGGACGTAGCCCAAGGCGTTGGGACCATTGAGTGTCTGGCACCCGGCTTTGAGGTTGATGCCGGCCTTGGGGTCGTCCATGGCCCGTTTCACACAGATGTCGACTCCGTCGAGGCTGTCGACGACGGTGGCAAATCCGCCGAACCCGATCTCGACGTAACCATCGATGCGGAGGTCGGTGACCTGTTCGATGGTCTGGACGAGCAACTTGGGCCCACCCAGAGCGTAGGCAGCATTGATCTTGTTGTGGCCGTGACCCGGGATCGGCACATAACTGTCACGAGGCAGTGAGATGAGCGCTGCTGGACCCCCATCAGACGGGACGTGGACAAGGATGATCGAGTCCGTGCGCGTGCCCTGGGCGACCTTGGTCGAGCCGGTGCTGAGCTGCTTCTGCTGCGCTCGAGTCAGTCCCTCGCGGCTGTCCGAGCCCACCAGAAGATAGTCGTAGCCCTTGGACGCCATCGGGCGGGTGCCGACGGGACTGACATTGATGCGCTGCACGTTGCCCCACGCGTGGAAAGGCACCCACACCATGAAGGCCAGCCAGGCGACGACCAGGATCGCAATGACGGCGAGGACCCAACGCCAACGCCAGCCACGGCCGCGTCCCCGGTCAGCGTTCGTGCCGTGATCGTGTCCGTCAGACGCCTGACGCTGGGATGAGACGCGGGAGCCGCCTCGAGTGCGCGTGTCCACTTCATACACGTCGTCCACCCGCTGATCGTCACGGCCTGGCATGCGGCGACTCCTGTTGGGGTGGTCCAGCATGAGGGGGCTGTGGGGGGTTGGCTTCGTCGAGGGCCAGCCGGCGGGCGATCTTGGTGTAGCGGGCCTCGAAGTCGCGGAACCTCACGTAGGTCGTCAAGGTGAAGCTGAGGAAGGCGACGACCAGCGCGTACAACACCATGTCGGTGCCGCGGCCCACGCCCACCAGCTTGGCGATCCGGGTCCAGACCGTCGGAAAGAGGATGGACCACACG
>JABBOX010000179.1 GCA_012927555.1 Phycicoccus sp. | reverse complement strand
ATCGAAGCCTCCGACTACGTCCGCACCATCGAACACCGCCAAGGACTCAAGATCGGCGCCCCGGAAGAGATCGCCTGGCGCAGAGGCTTCCTCACCGACGACCAACTCGTCGAGCGCGCCACCGCACTGACCAAATCCGGCTACGGCACCTACCTCCTCAGCCTCCTCGAGAAGCACACGTAATGTCTCGTGCCGGCCCAGGTCTGTCCGAGTAGCGGTCGGGCGCATTGCTGGCTGCCTTCCAGACCCTCGCGCGGGCGCTAGCCCTGGCCCGGTCGATAGCCGCGAGAGCCTTGTCCGCGTCGCCGGCCAGAAAGGCCAGCACCCGCTAGAGCGTCGGGCCAGAGGCCCCCGGGCCGTAGACTGCGGGCTCGGCGCGGACCGTGGCCAGGTCCGAGCCGGTGTCGCTGCCCATGGCCAGGGTCATTGCCCGGTCCAGCAGGACCAGGGCCGGCTCGTTCCTCACTGACGACCGCTTAACCCGGAAGGTGCTACTCGACCGCCGCGATCCGACCGCCGACAAGTTACATCATCCCAGGTCAGCGGACTAGAGACTCCTCGAGAGCATTGCAACCCCGCGTCCACATGCACTTCACCCCGACGTACTCCTCGTGGATCAACCAGGTCGAACGCTTCTTCGCCTATGTCACCGCCGACCTCCTGCAACGCTCCGACCACCGCAGCGTCCAAGCCCTCGAGGCCGACATCCGCCACTGGGTCAAGGCATGTAACGAGGACTCAAACCGTTCATCTGGACCAAGTCCGCCGAACAGATCCTGAACTCACTCGCACGACTTCTACAACGAATTAGCGGTGCAGGACACTCGCCCAGGACCGCGGCGGGGTCGACAAACGGTGGTGCGGTCATCGTGGTGCGGTCATCGTGATGCTCCGTTCGAGAGTGCTGTGGAAGGTTCACTCGAAGGATCACGCGGTGACCGCGTCCCGTCTACGACGACGACCCGGCCACCAGCGCTACAGCACAATCAGGGACACCACTGACGAGCCAGGGTCGGTCACGGGCCCGGTGAGCTGCCCACGGTGTGGATGCCGCAAGGTCGCGAGCGAGGTAGCGCCCTCGGCTCGGTACGATGAGCCTTCGCGAAGCAATTGACCTGACGCAGGGTCACAGCGCCGGGGATCGGTCGCCCGTGTCACCGCGACGGCATCTCAGAGGGAGATCATGAAGATCGTGCTATTGGCGGGCGGGCTGGGGACACGGATGCGGGAAGAGACTGAGTACCGACCCAAGCCGATGGTCGAGATCGGCGGAAAGCCGGTGCTCTGGCACATCATGAAGGTCTTCGCTCAGCACGGCCACAAGGACTTCGTTGTGTGCACCGGGTACAAGAGCGAGGTTGTCAAGGATTACTTCCTCAACTACGAAGCTCTCAACAATGACTTCACGATCAGGCTCGGCGACCGAGACTCGCTCGCCTACCACGGTGCGCACGACGAGGGCGACTGGAACGTCACCGTCGCATTCACCGGTGACTCGACGATGACCGGTGGCCGCGTGTTCCGCGCCGCCAAGTACTTTCCTGGCGAACGGTTCATGGTCACCTATGGCGACGGTGTCGCAGACGTCGACATCACCGCGCTGACTGCTTTTCACGAGTCCCACGGCAAGCTCGCAACTGTCACAACCGTGCGACCGCCCAGCCGTTTTGGCGTCATGGACCTCGCCCCCGACGGTCGCGTCGAGCACTTCCGCGAGAAGCCGCAGGCAGACGGGTCCGTCAATGCCGGCTTCTTCGTTTTCGAGCCCGAGGTCATGAACTACCTCGATGACGAGTGCGTACTCGAGCAGACACCGCTCCAGCGCCTCGCAGCCGACGGCCAACTAATGTCGTTTGCGCACGACGGCTTCTTCCAGCCGATGGACACGTACCGGGAGTCGCTGCTGCTCAACGAGATGTGGGCCTCCGGAAACGCACCCTGGAAGATCTGGCCCAGTGAGCCCTGATACGCGAATGCGTCACGCATGACGGCCGTAACTTTCGAGACGTCGACGCTGTCTGGTGTCGGTCGCCTCGCCATACCATTCCACGAGGACGTCCGCGGGTGCTTCAGCAAAGTGTTCGCGCGGTCCGTGCTCGACGATCTTGGGATCCCGTTCCAGATCGATGAGGTCTACTGGAGCACGTCCCACTGCGGCGTGATACGGGGGCTGCATTTCCAGAACCCCGGATCGGCCGTTGCGAAGATCGTGTTCTGCACGCAAGGGCGGATCCACGACGTCGTGCTAGATCTGCGTGATGGATCACCGACGTATGGACAGATCGCTGAATTCGAGCTCACGCCGACGACTGGTGCCGTCGTCGTACCTGCGGGATTCGCCCACGGCTTCGAGGTGCTCGAGGGGCCCGCGATCACGTGCTACCTGCAGGATGGCCCTTTCTCATCGCAGGGGGATGCGGGCGTCCGGTGGGATACGGCTGGCATCGGATGGCACATTGAGGAGCCCATCGTGTCCGACCGCGACCGAGCCCTGCCTGACTTTGCCGCCTATCAGTCACCGTTCCGTCTGGACGGCACGACTCATGCTCTCTGACGCGCGCTCTGATGCGCTCGGCCTCGCGGGCCCCGTCATCGTCACGGGCGCCAACGGCTTCATCGGACGTCACCTTTGCCGCCACCTCGCCGCTTCGGGCGTCGACATCCACGCCGTAGTCCGTGAAACCACGTCTCGGACCGTAAGGTTCCCGACCGGAGTAACCGTCCACGCGGTGCGCGACGCCACGGTAGAATATCCCGCCGTCGCGGCAGAGGTTCGACCGCAGGTCGTGTTTCACCTGGCTACACTCTTTGCAGCCCGCCACGCGGCAAGCGAGATCGTTCGGATGATCGACGCGAACGTCGCCTTCGGGACCGTAGTTTGCGACGCGTCGTCGCAGGGTGGCGCCCGGGTTGTGCACACGACGTCCGCGTGGCAGCACTACGGCGGCGGCGCCTACTCGCCGGTCTCGTTGTACGCTGCCACCAAGCAGGCTCTGTGTGACGTAATCACGTACTTCGCCGAGGTAGAAGGGCTGTTCGCGCGAGAGGTCTGCTTGTTCGACACCTACGGCCCGGACGACGACCGGAAGAAGCTCGTGTCAGTGCTCCTCGAGGCCGCCTCGACAGGTGCTCGGCTGCCGATGTCGTCGGGGCACCAGCTCACCGACCTGACGCACGTCGAGGACGTCGTGGCGGCTCTGGTCCATGTCGCCGTCGGTGATCCACCGCCGACCCGGCTTGTCGCCCGCAGCGGGCAGCCCCTGAGTATCCGGGCCCTCGTGGGACTCGTCGAGCAGGTGACGGGTCGGTCCGTCAACGCCGAATGGAACGTCCTCGACGCCCGCCCACGCGAAATGACCGACGACTGGCCTGTCGAGGCTGCGCTGACAAGATGGCGTCCACTAGTCAACCTCCCCGCCGGCCTCGCCCAGCTATGGGCAGAGAGGACTCATGAGCGTGACTGACAGCTCGGCGCCACACCTGACCGTGTCGGTCGTCATTCCCGTACACGACGGGATGCCGCACCTGCCTGAGACGATTGCGAGCGTGCTCGCCCAGACCCGGCAGGCGGACGAGATCGTCGTGATCGAGAACGGCTCGACTGACGGCACAGCCGAGTGTCTGG
>JABBOX010000155.1 GCA_012927555.1 Phycicoccus sp. | reverse complement strand
GCCACTGCTCGGCGTCGGGCCCGGCCGCCTCCTCGAGCGCCAAGGCGGCGTGCGCGGCCGCGGCAAGGCTGTGCTGTTCGGCTTCGGCCACCTGGCCCACGCGGTAGAGCTCCAGCGCCCACTCCAGATGCAGAGTCGCGATGTTGCTCTGCCACATCGACTGGTGGCCGGATTGGCGGCCGTCCTGTGCGCTGACGGCGTAGGCCGCTTCGTACTGGGGCAGGGCGAGCTCGTAGAGCCTGAGCTCGTTGTAGCCCAGGGCGACACCGGTGTGGGCGTGCTCGGCGATCACGGTGTCCTCGACACCGCGAGCCAGCGCCAGCTCGGCGTCGACCAGGTCCTGCAGTATGGCGTCCACAGCATGATCGGCAAGTTGGTCGCCCATCAACAGGCGTTGGTAGGCCCTCCCCGACAGGGCGCACGACCGCCATCCTTGGTTGCCCTCACGATCCGCCGCCTGCAGCATCAGGTCGATGGCGCTCATCGCCTCGCTACTGTGCCCCAGCACGCGCAGCGCAATGACGCGCACGAAATGCATACCCGCTTCACCGTCAGCCAAGTCACCGGTGGGTCCCCTCAGGGTCTTCTCGGCCAGCCGCAGTACCTCGTCGTGTTCCCCGCACTGCGCGCGCTCGAGCAGCCGGGCCACCAGTGTCGTGTCGCCGCCCAAGACCTCTGCCTCCGTGTCCAAAGATTCATTGCCAACGTAGGACCGTGATCGTGGGTCCGTCAACGAAACGGATCTATCGCCTGCTCTGTGACGAATCGGGTCCAGGCGACGGAGTAGCAACGCACGACTTTCAAGCAGATCCGGTCGTCCGCATCGCCGAAACGCGGCCGTATGACGCAGCTCAACTGGATTCCGAGGCGTGCTGGGTTGTGGCCGTTCGCGGCTGCCAGCGCCGGCGGGTCAACGCAGCATGAAGTCCTCGACCACTCGGCCGAGTTCATGGCCGGCGTCCTCTTGGAGGAAGTGGCCGGCGTTGCGGATGGTCGGGTGGCTGAGGGCCCAAGTGCCGGGGAGGAGCTTTTGCAGGATCGGTGCCATCGCGCCTGTGATCGGATCGCTGTCGCTGAACGCGAGCAGGAACGGCAGCTCGCTGGCCGAGAGCACCTCCCACGCGGCGCGGTTGGCCTCGCTGGCGGGATCGTCAGGGCGGGTGGGCACCAGTCCGGGCATGGCTCGGGCCCCGGCCTTGGCGCGCTCCTCGGGGAACGGCGCGTCGTAGGCCGCGCGAACGTCGTCAGCCATCGGGCGCACGCAGCCGGCGGCGACCAGGCGACCGATGTCCAGCACCTCAGCGTTCTCGACCGCGCGGCGGAAGTGCCACCACACCTCGGGCATGTCGAAGTCGCCGGTCGGCAGCCCGGTGTTCGCCGCGACCACCCGGTTGAAGCGGTCCGGGTGCTCGGCGAGCAGGCGGAGCCCGATCAGTCCACCCCAGTCCTGGCCGACCAGGGTGACTTCGCGCAGGTCGAGGTGGTCGAAGACCAGCTCGCGGGTCCACTCGACCAGCTGGGCGTAGGAGTAGTCGGCCTCGTGGAGCGGTTTGTCGGAGCGTCCGAAGCCGACCATGTCAGGGGCCACGCACCGAATCCCGTTCTCGGTGAGCACCCGGACAACGTGTCGGTAGAGGAACGACCAGGAAGGCTCACCGTGCAGCAGCAGCGCCACCGGCCCGTCGGCCGGCCCCGCGTCGACATAGGCCATGCGCAGGGTGCCGCCGTCGGGGTCAGCGACATCGGCGTATGCCGGCTCCCAGGGGAAGTCGGGTAGCTGCTCAAAGGCGGCGTCGTGGGTTCGGTAGACCTCCATACCAGCCAGTCTGTCAGGGCGGTATGGCAGAAGCGTGGCGGAAACGGCGGACCCCCAGGCGCCGGCAATCGCGGACAACACACAACCATGCCCCGCTCGGCGAGTTCAACGCAGCAGCGGTCAGTGTCGGGCACCTGGACGGTGAAGACGGCTCTTGGCGCGTCGCCCACGTTTCCTACCGGCGAGGGTGCCAAAAAGCTCATCAGCCGACGACCGGTGGAGCAGGTTGAGTACGGTCGGCCCGAACCGGAACACCGCGGAATCCTCGTTCTCGAAGATCAGTGGTGCTGCGAACGCCGAACTGTAAAAGGACTTCGATGCCTCAAGATCGGCCACCACCAAGGTGATGGCCCCGACGGCAGGGGTCCACTCGCTATCAGTCATCGACGCAGCCTGCCAGACCTGATCACCTTTCCGCAGCATCTCGAACGTGCTGTCATCGCCGCGATCGCGCGCCAACGGCGGCAAGCAGATCCGGTAGCGCGTCCGCCCGTAAGCGACTGGCGCAGTGACACATGTCGTCCACCCGCACGGATCGCGGCATGCGGGTGCTCGAAGTCAGCCTGACCCAAGGCGGCTCGAGTTCTCCGCGTCGGACGGAATGCTGCCGCGGGGCACACGCACCGCTCACACGGTGATCCAGCGCGGAGGGATCCACGGCGATCTTCTGGACTCTGGCGGTTCGGACCGGGGTAGGCCACCATGTCGGGGTGGACCACCCCGAGGATGCGACTGCAGGCGTGACACGCCTTTTCGATGAGATCGCCGAGGACTACGACCAAAGTGGTGTGGCGTTCTTCGCTCCGATCGCAGAAGGGCTGGTCGACCTTATGGATTTGGCGCCCGGTGAGCGTGTGGTCGACGTCGGGTGCGGCCGGGGTGCGGTGACGTTCCCCGCGGCCAGAGCGGTCGGACCCACCGGGAGCGTCACGGCCGTCGACATCTCGCCCACTATGGTCGAGCACACCCGACAGCGGGCCGCGGAGTTGGGCTATGCCCAGGTCAACACGGCCGTCGTTACCGGAGACGGGATTGGCGTTCCCGATGAGTCCGCCGACGTGGTCACCTCTTCGCTTGTCCTCTTCTTTGCACCTGATCCGGGGGCAGAGCTGCGTTCGTGGATGCGCCTGCTGGTCCCCGGAGGGCGTATCGGCATCGCCACGTTCGGTGCCGCGGACCCGACCTGGGGGCGGGTCGATGACCTGTTCCGCCCTTACCTGCCCGCTGAGCTGCTGGACGCACGCACGACAGGCGCGTCCGGGCCGTTCGCCACGGACGAAGGAGTCGAGGCGCTGCTCACCGGCTCCGGCGCCACGGCGGTCCGAACGGTTCGACATTCGCTCCACGTGCACTTCCGAGACGCCGCCCAGTGGCGTCGCTTCAGTATGAGCACGGGTCAGCGGGCGTTCTGGCGCTTCGTGCCCGAGGAAAGTCGCGGCGCCCTGTACGACCAGGCGACCCAGGTGCTCGAAGAGGCTCGCACCGACAACGGAGACATCGTCCTGCTTCAAGACGTGCGGTACACGCTCGGCGCGGTTGCGTCGCCCCAGCCCGCTGGCCCGGAGCCGGCGGACCTCCGCTCCATGTGGGGGCGCTAGACCCTTTCGGGACCGGAAGTCCTCGACGGTCAGCTACGCGGGCCGGTCATCCGCACAAGCAGATCCGGTCGTCCGCATCGCCGAAACGCGGCTAAAAGATTCACTTCCGCGCCCGCGCGGATCGCGGCCAGATCCGGCACCTCGTCGGTCCGTGTGAAGAGCCTCCCCGGCAGCCACACTGCGACTTCTGCTCATTGGCACGAGCACGGAGCACGGAGCC
>JABBOX010000043.1 GCA_012927555.1 Phycicoccus sp. | reverse complement strand
GGGTGCGGGGGGGGTGTGCGTGGGGGGGGGGTTTGGGGGGGGCCCCCCCCCCCCCCCCCCCCCTCCACCCCCCGGGGCCGGCGCCCCCCCCCCGACCCGCCGTGCGGAAGGGGTCGGGGACCTGCCGGACCAGCTGACCTGCCGCGGCCGGATCAGCGGGCGCAGGCTCATCCGCCGGTGGTCGAACCGGTGGTCGAACCTGCACCACCGGTCCGACGGCGGTTCCCGGGGAGACACCGATGCCGTGTCGGGTTTCGACAGGTGTCATCGGGATCACTCGTCAGCGTCGAGGTCTCGTGAGAGCAGCGCGGCCAGCTCCTCGAGGGCGGCGTCCGCACCGTCACCATCAGCCGTGAGAAGGACCTCCTCGCCGAACCTGGCGCCAAGCGCCATGACGCCGAGAATGCTGCGGGCATCCACGGGCTCCTCACCCACGCGGCTGATCTGGACGGGAAGCCCCGTCGCGGTCGCCGCCTGGACGAACAGGGCGGCCGGTCGGGCGTGCAGGCCCACCGATGAGGCGATGGTGACGGTGCGCTGGGACATCGGTCCTCCTTATGGTCGATGCAGATGTTGGTATGACGGGTTGTTGTCCTGGCCCGGGTGAGCGCGAGGACAGGTCAAGCCGCGACGACCTCGGCGTCGAGCTCGGTGTCGAGCTCGGTCTTGACCGGACCGGGGCCTGCCGTCTTCAGCGCGATGACCGCCGCTGTGGTGATCAGGGTTCCGATGACGATCGCGAGCACGTAGAGAAGCGGCTTGCCGATCAGGGGGGTGACCCAGATCCCGCCGTGGGGTGCACGGAGAGTGTTCCCGAATGCCATCACGAGACCACCGGTGACGGCTGACCCGAGCATGCCCGACGGGATCACGCGGAGCGGGTCGGCAGCGGCGAACGGGATGGCGCCCTCGGTGATGAAGGAGGCTCCGAGCAACCACGCGGCCTGGCCGTTCTCCCGTTCGGCCTCGCTGAACAGCCGGCGGCGAATCGTTGTGGCCAGCGCCATGCCCAGCGGCGGTGTCATCCCGGCTGCCATGACAGCGGCCATGACCTTGAGGCTGGTGCCACCGGAGGCGGTGGTCGCGGCGGCCAGACCGGTCGTGGCGAACGTGTAGGCCACCTTGTTGACTGGTCCGCCCATGTCAAAGGCCATCATCAGTCCGAGGATGGCGCCGAGCACGACGAGGTTGGTGCCAGACAGTCCGTTGAGCCAAGAGGCCAGACCATCAGCAAGCGCCTTGAGCGGGCGGCCGAGTACGACGATCATCGTCAGGCCGGTGATGAAGACCGACAGCAGCGGGATCACCACGACCGGCATGACTCCCCGTACGCCCTTGGGCACCTTCCAGCTGCTGATCCACAAGGCCACGAATCCACCCACGAAACCGGCGGCGATTCCGCCCAGGAAGCCCGCTCCGACGACGACGGCAAGTGCGCCGCCGACGATGCCAGGCGCGAGGCCGGGACGGTCCGCGATGGCGAACGCGATGAAGCCGGCGAGGATCGGCACGAGGAAGCCGAAGGAGGCGACGCCGGTCTGGAACAGGAGGGCAGCCCAGTCCTGACCCGACCCGGGGTTGAATCCCGTGATCAGATCGGTGAGCGGAACCTTGGTGACAAGGACTGCTCCGGTCTCGCCCCACGCGGCCTGCGCCACCATGAATCCGAGGGCGATGAGGATGCCACCGGCTGCGACGAACGGGATCATGTAGCTCACACCGGTCATCAGCCACTGGCGGATGCGGGTGCCCACGGGGGCGTTCGCATCGACCTTGCTGGAGAGACCGCCGCCCCGCTTGCCTGCAGGCGCGGCGGCCTGGGCGGCCGCGAACGCCTGGGGGTTGGCCCGTGCTTCTTCGACTGCGGCCACCGCCTGCGCGATAAGGCCAGGGCCGTCGGAGATGGCCTTCTTGACGCCCGCTCGCACGAGCGGCTTGCCGGCGAAGCGGGCAACATCACGGACCTCGACGTCGGCGGCGAAGATCACGGCGTCGGCGGCGGCGATGGTGTCAGGGCTCAGCGGTGTGAGACCGGCAGCTCCCTGGGTCTCGACCTCGATCTCGTGGCCGGCAGCAGCAGCTGCCTGCTCGAGACCCTCGGCCGCCATATACGTGTGGGCGATGCCCGTGGGGCAGGAGGTGACAGCGACAAACTTCATTGGTTCACAACCTCTCGGTTCACGACATCGACCACGGCGGCCGCGTCAGGTGCATTCATCAGGGCGTCACGGAACTCGGTCCGCATGAGACGTCTGGCCAGGCTGGCCAAGATCCTGAGGTGGTCATCGCCGCCGCCCTCCGGCGCCGCGATCAGGAAGATCAGAGTGGCCGGCCCGTCCTCGGCGCCCCAGTCGATACCCGCGGGGGAGCGTCCGAACACCAGCGATGGTTCGGTGACGTGGGCGCTGCGAGCGTGGGGGATGCCGATGCCGCCGGGGAGGCCGGTCGGCATCTGCTCCTCACGCTTGCGGACGTCGGCGAGGAAGCCGTCCAGGTCGGTGACCCGGCCCTCGCTGGCCAAGGCCTCGGCAAGGACACGGGTCGCCACGTGTCGGTCGGGGGAGTCCAAGTTGAGAACAACGAGCTTCTCGGTGATGAGTGACACGGGAGGTTCCTTCGGAGAGAGGGGATTTCAGGTTGTGAGGGAGGAGTTCAGCTGGTGAGAGAGAGGGTCAGATCGGGATCTCTGGTCAGAGAAACCTGGATGCCGGCCACATCGGCCGGGGTCGGCATACGGCTGCCGGGGCAGCTGACGGCCGCGGCGCCCCATGCGACCCCGGTGCGGAGAGCGTCGACCGCGGTGGACCCGCCGCCGGACGCGTAGAGGTAGCCGGCGAGCAGTGCGTCACCGGCCCCGACAGTGGACTGAGGTGAGGGGACGGGTGCCACCGCGAGGGCGGTCTCCGACGCCGTGACCAGCAGCGCTCCATGACGGCCCAGGCTGACCACCACCGTGGTGACCCCGTGGGTGACGAGGTCGACGCTGGCGGTGAGGACGTCGCTGAGGGTGTTCAGCGGACGGTCCACGAGCTCCTCGAGCTCCTCGAGGTTCGGTTTGATCAGGTCCGGCCCGGCTGCGACCGCGTGTCGGAGCGAAGGACCTGACCCATCGATCGCGACGCGAACGCCGGCCTCGCGGCAACGTCGCACCAGCTCGGCATACAGGTCGTCGTCGACGCCCGGCGGGAGGCTGCCCGAACCCACCATCCAGCTGGGATGCTCGGCCAACGTGGCCTGCGCGCCCGCGAGCAGTGACTCGAGCTCGGAGACTGACAGGACTGGACCGGGGTCGGTGTTCTTGGTCGTGGTGCCGTCAGGCTCGACGAGTGCGAGGTTGGAGCGGATCGATCCCGCGATCGGCACGATGTTGACCGCGATGCCCGCTTCGGCCAGGAGATCGGCCAGCAATCGACCCTCCGGTCCACCCGCAGGGAGCACGGCCAGCGTGCGTGCCTCGTGTGCGGTGAGGGCTCTGGAGATGTTCACTCCCTTGCCACCGGGGTCAATCCGTGTGGCAGTGGCCCGGTGCACCTCGCCGCGTTGCAGGTCGGTGATGGACACCGTGCGGTCGACGCTCGGGTTCGGGGTGAGAGTGACGATCATGCGAGTACCACCTCGGGTCCGAGCGCCTCGATCTCG
>JABBOX010000215.1 GCA_012927555.1 Phycicoccus sp. | reverse complement strand
GGGCCTTGTTGCGTACCGCCTTGGTTTCGGTCCAACCGGTGAAAACGTCTGTGACCGTGAGGGTTTGGGCGAACTCCCCGCGCGGGTCGCCGCCCTCGTGGCCAACCAGGTCGATCTCCACGAACCCCGGCGCCTTCTCGTTCCAGTCGGCCCAGGTCCGGATCGGGATCTGGGACTTCAACAACGACCCGGGCTTGGTCCCCGAGCGGCCCTTCAGCTCCAGCCGTTTACGTTCCCCGCCCAGGCGCCGATCGATCGTGGCCGCCGACATCGCGCACACCCTCGCCGCCGTCGCGTCGTCCAGGTCCAGTTCCCCACAGGCCCGCAGCCGCCCCACAATCTCGACCACGAACGGCGCCATCCGCTTACCCGCCGGGGCGTCCATCACCGCCCACACCCTGCGCAGCGCCACCATCACGTCCTCGCCATAGGTCGGCGCTCGACGCTTACGCGGCGCCAGCACCCGACGCGGACCCAGGGCTCGACGCAACGCCTTGCGGGCATGATCTCGATGCCAACCAGTCAGCTGGCACAGTTCGTCCAAGATCACCGCCTTGGCGCCCTTGGACGCCGACCGATACCGGGTCGCGGTCGCCCTCGTAACCGCCTTGCGCTGGCTCATCGTCAGTCCCATGCTCGAGGCTGTCCCGACCCCACCGCGTCAGGCCGCCAGCCACGCCGACACGCGGGCATTCATTGATGAGGCAACGAAGCGGTTTCGCGGGCATCTTTGATGAGTCAACTCGACGTCTTGACTCAGGGCGCTCGGGGGGTCATCCTCATGGCACGTCGTAAGGTGTTCAGATGGTCGTTCCCGGACGCGGTTGGACTAACGCGCCCACTTACAGGTAGGCTGTCGCTTTGCGCTGCCTCATGTTCCGCCTCGCCGCTTCCGTAGAGCCCTCAGACACGGCCCCAACAGCCTTGTCCGATCTATGTCGTCTCGCTGAGAACGTGTTCGCCCGGTAGCGCTGAACTTTCAGTTTCAGAATGCCCGTGGAAGGACCATCCTTGGCTGCTTCGCGCACCGCGACCCAGACTGTTTCCACTGCTATAACGGCTTCAGGCCGTATCTCTTTTGCGAAGATCCGCGAACCCCTAGAAGTGCCCGACCTTCTGGCTCTGCAGACCGAGAGCTTTGACTGGCTGCTCGGCAACGAACGCTGGCAAGCGCGCGTCGCCGAAGCCAAGGCGGCAGGCCGTGGGGATGTGCCGGACAAGTCCGGCCTCGAGGAGATCTTTGAAGAGATCTCCCCGATCGAGGACTTCTCGGGATCGATGTCGCTGTCATTCCGCGACCACCGGTTCGAAGAGAAGAAGTACTCGATCGCTGAGTGCAAAGAACGCGACATGACGTACTCCGCCCCGCTCTTCGTCACCGCGGAGTTCATGAACACCACGACTGGCGAGATCAAGAGCCAGACCGTGTTCATGGGCGACTTCCCGCTGATGACCGAGCGCGGCACGTTCGTGATCAACGGCACCGAGCGGGTCGTCGTCTCACAGCTCGTCCGCAGCCCCGGCGTGTACTTCGAGCGGAACCCCGACAAGACCTCCGACAAGGACGTCTACACGGCCAAGGTGATACCGAGCCGTGGTGCGTGGCTCGAGTTCGAGATCGACAAGCGTGACATGGTCGGCGTCCGCGTCGACCGCAAGCGCAAGCAGTCGGTCACGGTGCTCCTGAAGGCTCTGGGCTGGTCCGAGGCCAAGATCCTCGAGGAGTTCGGCGAGTACGAGTCCATGCGTCAGACGCTCGAGAAGGACCACACCACCGGGCAGGACGACGCGCTGCTGGATATCTACCGCAAGCTGCGTCCAGGTGAGCCGCCGACCCGTGAGGCCGCCCAGACCCTCCTGGACAACCTGTACTTCAACCCCAAGCGCTATGACCTGGCCAAGGTTGGTCGCTACAAGATCAACAAGAAGCTGGGCGTTGAGGCACCCCTCGCCGCGTCGGTCCTGTCGATCGATGACATCGTCGCCGCGATCCGTCACATCGTCGCCCTGCACGCTGGCGAGCTGACGATGCTCGGTCACCGCGACGGCAAGCCGATCGACGTAGCCGTCGAGGTCGATGACATCGACCACTTCGGCAACCGTCGTCTGCGCAACGTGGGCGAGCTGATCCAGAACCAGGTCCGCACCGGCTTGTCCCGCATGGAGCGTGTCGTCCGCGAGCGGATGACCACCCAGGACGTCGAAGCCATCACGCCGCAGACCCTGATCAACATCCGGCCGGTCGTCGCCTCCATCAAGGAGTTCTTCGGCACCAGCCAGCTGTCACAGTTCATGGACCAGAACAACCCGCTCGCGGGTCTGACCCACAAGCGCCGCCTGTCAGCGCTGGGCCCGGGTGGTCTCTCCCGTGACCGCGCAGGCATGGAGGTCCGTGACGTCCACCCCTCGCACTACGGCCGCATGTGCCCGATCGAGACTCCTGAAGGCCCGAACATCGGTCTGATCGGCTCGCTCGCCTCCTACGGACGCATCAACGCGTTCGGTTTCGTGGAGACGCCGTACCGCAAGGTCACCAACGGCAAGGTCTCCGACGAGGTCGACTACCTGTCGGCCGACGAAGAGGACAAGTGGGTCATCGCGCAGGCGAACGCGCCGTTGACCGTCGATGGTCACTACGCCGAGGAGCGCGTGCTGGTCCGCACCAAGGGCGGCGAGGTCGAGTACGTACCCGGCGCTGACGTGGACTACATGGACGTTGCCGCTCGCCAGATGGTCTCGGCCGCTACCGCGCTGATTCCCTTCCTTGAGCATGACGACGCCAACCGGGCGCTCATGGGATCCAACATGATGCGCCAGGCCGTCCCGCTGGTGCGTTCAGAAGCGCCGCTGGTCGGCACCGCCATGGAGTACCGTGCGGCGCTCGACTCCGGCGACGTCGTCCGGGCCGACAAGTCCGGCGTCGTTCAAGAGGTCTCCGCTGACGTGGTGACCGTGGCCAACGACGACGGGACCACGCAGTCCTACCCGATCGCGAAGTTCAACCGTTCCAACCAGGGCACCTCGTACAACCAGAGGGTCATGGTCGAGGAGGGTGCTCGCCTCGAAGTTGGCGGTGTCATCGCAGACGGTCCCGCGACCGACGGTGGCGAGATGGCTCTTGGCCGCAACCTGCTCGTGGCGTTCATGCCGTGGGAAGGCCACAACTACGAAGACGCGATCATCCTCTCCAGCCGGCTGGTCCAGGACGACGTCCTCTCCTCGATCCACATCGAGGAGCATGAGGTCGACGCCCGCGACACCAAGCTCGGCCCGGAGGAGATCACCCGGGACATCCCGAACGTCTCCGAAGAGGTTCTGGCTGACCTCGACGAACGCGGCATCATCCGCATCGGCGCTGAGGTTCGCGATGGCGACCTTCTGGTCGGCAAGGTCACGCCCAAGGGCGAGACCGAGCTCACTCCGGAGGAGCGTCTGCTTCGTGCCATCTTCGGCGAGAAAGCGCGCGAGGTGCGCGATACCTCGTTGAAGGTTCCCCACGGAGAGACCGGCACCGTGATCGGCGTCAAGGTCTTCGACAAGGACGAGGGCGATGACCTGCCCCCGGGCGTCAACCAGCTCGTCCGCGTCTTCGTCGCCAACAAGCGCAAGATCACCGATGGTGACAAGCTCGCCGGCCGCCAT
>JABBOX010000160.1 GCA_012927555.1 Phycicoccus sp. | reverse complement strand
CGGCTCCCATTCCGTGCGCACCGTGGGGGGCACCACGATCAGCGCTCTTCTCGGGCAAGAGGTGGTCATCCCGAGCTACCACCACCAGTCCGTCGCCACTCACCCTGGTTATGTCCCTGCCGCCTGGGCACAGGACGGCACGCTTGAGGCGATGGAGCATCGAGCGTCGCGTTTTCGGCTGGCGGTGCAGTGGCATCCCGAAGCTGGTGACGACACTCGACTGTTCGATGCTCTGGTCCGGGCCTGCGCGCCCCAGGTGACCACCGTCGCGTGACCACTGTGCGAGACGGGTAGCCAGATGGTGGACGGGCGTGCCACGCTTCTTTTTCGTTCCGCGAGACAGGGCTGACGATGACTGAGCTGCAGGTTTACGACACCACGCTGCGCGATGGTGCCCAGCAAGAGGGCCTCAACCTCTCTGTCGCTGACAAGCTGGTCATCGCCGGGCACCTGGACGAGCTCGGTGTCGGCTTCATCGAGGGGGGCTGGCCCGGCGCCAATCCCAAGGACACCGAGTTCTTTGCCAGGGCCAAGCGGGAGCTCCACCTGTCCAACGCGACGCTGGCCGCGTTTGGTGCGACCCGCCGTGTGGGCACCGTGGCAGCGGACGATCCTCAGGTCCGGGCGCTCGTTGACTCGGGTGCGTCGGTGATAACGCTGGTGGCCAAGGCGCATGTCCGACACGTCGAATCTGCTTTGCGCACAACGCTTCCCGAGAACCTCGCGATGATCCGCGACACCGTGTCATTCCTTCGCGGTGAGGGTCGGCGGGTCTTCCTGGACGCGGAACATTTTTTCGATGGATACCTGGCTGACCGCGCATACGCGCTCGAGGTCTTGCGTGTCGCGGCCGAGGCCGGGGCCGAGGTCATCGCCCTGTGCGATACCAACGGGGGCATGCTTCCTCCGCAGGTGAGCGACGTCGTCGCCGATGTCCTGGCCGCGAGCGGGGCCCGGCTGGGGATCCACTGTCACAACGACACCGGTTGCGCGGTGGCCAACTCCCTCGCAGCGGTCGCCGCGGGCGCCACCCACATCCAGGGCACCATCAACGGGTATGGCGAACGCACCGGTAACGCTGACCTGCTCACGGTGGTGAGCAACCTCCAGATCAAGCAGCACCTCGAGCTTCTGCCCGAGAACAGGCTTCGTGAGGCCACCCGCATCGCCCACGCCATCAGCGAGGTCACGAATGTGCCTCCCTACAGTCGACAGCCCTATGTCGGCGCAAGTGCCTTCGCGCACAAGGCGGGCCTGCACGCGAGCGCCATCAAGATCGACCCCGACCTGTATCAGCACACAGACCCCACTACGGTCGGCAACGACATGCGCATGCTGGTCTCGGACATGGCGGGGCGAGCCAGCATCGAGCTCAAGGGTCGCGAGCTCGGCTACGACCTGAGCCAGGAGCCCGAGCTGCTCAGCCGCGTTGTTGCCAAGGTCAAGGAGATGGAGCTCGCGGGCTACACGTTCGACGCCGCGGACGCATCGTTCGAGCTCCTCCTGCACGGTGAGGTGGCGGGCGAGCGGCTCAACTACTTCGGGGTCGAGTCCTGGCGGGTCATCACCGACTCGACAGGTCACGGCCAGGCCCTCTCCGAGGCCACGGTCAAGCTCACCGCCGGGGGCCAGCGCGTCCTGGCCACGGGAGAGGGCAACGGCCCCGTCAACGCACTGGACCACGCTCTGCGACAAGCCCTTTCGAGCGCCTACCCTGAGCTGGACAAGCTCGAGCTGATCGACTTCCGGGTGCGCATCCTGGATGCCGCGCACGGCACTGACGCCGTGACCCGAGTGCTCATCGAGACCTCGGACGGGACCACCTCCTGGAACACCGTCGGGGTGGCGCCGAACATCGTCGAGGCCAGCTGGATCGCCCTGGTTGACGGGATCACGTACGGGCTGTGGAGCCAGTCGGTGCCTGAGCGCTGACGGCCGATCGTCAGGTCGCTGGCCCGTCCGGCACGGCCCAGCGTTCGATGCGAGGGGCGTCGGTGTGTTCGTTGTCCACGAGGATGTGGGCGAGTGCCTCGGGGTCTGCCTGCTGGCGATAGAGAGCCTGGCCCGGCAGGTATCGCGCGAGGTAGCGGCGCTCGACCTGTTCAGCCGACCCGAACAGCTCGAGGTCGCGGTGATGCGCAGGCCGCAAGGTCTCCTCGGGCGACACGCGCAGGTAGACCGACAGGGTCCAGAGGTCGCGGAGCTCGGGTCGCAGGAGAAAGACTCCATCGATGAGGAGAACGGCCCTGACGGGGATCGCGGTTGAGTCGCTGTCTTCCTCGGCTTCGGGGCGGTGGTCGTGAGCGGCCGTCCTCAGCCGAGACGCTCCGCGGAGGAAGGGCAGTAGACACTCCTGGCGCAGCGCCGGATGGTCGAAGCCGTCGCGGTAGTAACCCTGCGCCGACAGCTCTCCCCGCCGATATCGCTGGGCGGGTGGCCTGAGGAAGCCGTCGACCGAGGCCCGGAGCGCTGGCGCCCGCAGCGCGCCGGCGAGGTGCCCTATGAGCCTGTCCCGCAACGCCTGCGCTCGCGCCCACGGGTGTCATGTGCATCCTGCTCCGTGAGGGATGTCACTGCTGTGGTTGGTGGGACCCGAGGTAGTGTTCGCCTCGGGGTTGAGGGGGTCATGCGAGGTGACCGGGCCAGCCCGCAACCAGGAGGCGTCCCATGACTGTCCACAACCTGTCGCGCGCTGCATGCAGACTTATGCCACTCGTCGTCATCGCCGCGTTCAGCCTGACCGCCTGCAGCAGCGGGAATGATGAGGCGGACAAGGAGGCTGCGCTCGAAGCAGCGCTCTTTGACGGCCCTTCCTCCGCCGTGGAGTCGGCCTTCGCCAACAAGATAAGGGCCAGCGAGAAGGCCCTATACGCCACTCCTGGAATCCCAGTTTCGCAACAGATCGCGATCGTTACGACCACCTGCGACGTGACCGACCCCGTCGCAGGTGTGCCTGCCGACGTGGGCATGTTCACCCTCGTGTACTGCCCATGACCCTTCGCCTGGTGCTCTGCGCGAAGGAACAAGGGCGTCAGAACGCCCACAATCCTTTGCGATAAGGGCTCAGGCGTGTGTGCCGGATAGGCTCGGGACTGTGCGCATAGCGAGATACACCACCGGTGAGGACCCGACCTACGGCATCGTCGAGGGGGAGCCCGGCGCTGAGTGGATTGCCGAGATCCAGGGTGACCCGCTTTACCAGCCGGTGGTCTTCACCGGCAACCGCGTCCTGCTGGAGGACGTGCGCCTGCTGGCCCCGATCATCCCCCGTAGCAAGGTGATCGGCATCGGCAAGAACTACGCCGACCATGCCGCCGAGATGGGCAGCGAACCCCCGGTCGAGCTGCTGATGTTCCTGGTCCCGAACACGGCGGTGGTGGGCCCAGGAGATCCGGTCGTGATGCCGAGGCAGAGCACCGAGGTGCACTACGAGGGTGAGCTCGCCGTGGTGATCAGCCGAATGTGCAAGGACGTCCCGATCGAGCGGGTCAGGGATGTGGTCTTCGGCTACACCTGCGCCAACGACGTCACGGCCCGTGACCTCCAGCGCGCAGACGGTCAGTGGTCGCGGGCCAAGGGGTTCGACACCTTCTGCCCGCTCGGCCCCTGGATCGAGACCGACCTCGACACCGGTGACCTCGCGATCGTCACCCGTCGCGAC
>JABBOX010000270.1 GCA_012927555.1 Phycicoccus sp. | reverse complement strand
CTAGAGTCCCATCACCGGATCATGTGGTGACCGCTTCACACACCACGACCGTGGACTCGACCCCACCAGTCAAGCAAGACGAAGCATGCCGGTCGTGCTTGATGTGCGAGGAGGAACCCAACCCCGTGTGTTGCGGTTGCCGCAGGCAGGGCTGCCGCCGCCAATGCTGCAGTGGCGCTGAGCAGTTGCGGGTCCGGGACGTCCTCGGGCGTCACCGTCATGACGTATTGCTTGATACGCCAGCCAGCCACTTCCAAGATTCCCAGTGAGCGAACGGGTCGAGGCTGATATCCAGTAGTCGCTCGGTGACCTGACATGACTGCGATCGTATGGCCACCAGTCGTTCAATCTCGATCAGTCGGCCCTGCTTCGAGATCTCAGGTAGAGCCGCACCGGGACCGACGAGTCGATGTCTCCGCTGGCCGATCCGTCGTGACGGCAGGCCCCCACCCACGTCATCTTGAACGCGCACATCTGCCGCCGAGCGGGAGTTGGCACTAGAACCGAGATGGGCACGTTCTATCGCGTCAGGTGGCCGCACCGATTCACCCTCAGTCATCTCATCGTGTTGCCGCAGTTAGTCGACGTTGACCGTGACGGTGTGCCAACCGGTGGCCCCGTCGGGTGCAGGCGGTGCCTGAGCCTCGGTCTGCACGATGCCCTCGGTATCCGTGGCCCGCACCGTGATCGTGTGGCTTCCCTTCACGGCCTGCCAGGGCAGCACCCACTGCCGCCATGAGTCGATGGTGGGCTCCTCTGCCAAGCGCGCCGCCTGCCATGGTCCGTCGTCCACCCGCACCTCGACCGCCTTGATACCGCGATGTTGCGCCCAGGCGATCCCCGCGACAGCCACCGTCCCGGCCTTGACCCGGTCACCACTGCGCGGGACGTCGATACGCGACTCCGTCTTGACCGGGCCGAGTGCGGACCAGCCCCGAGGCGTCCAGTAGCCCTCATCATCGGCAAACGTGGTCACCTTGAGCTCGGTCACCCACTTGGTCGCCGACACGTAGCCGTACAAACCCGGGACCACCATCCGCACCGGGAACCCGTGCTCGAGGGGCAAAGGCTCGCCGTTCATGGCAATGGCAAGCAAGGCGTTGCGGTCGTCGGTCAGCACGGACAGCGGCGTCCCTGCGGTCCATCCGTCGATGCTGGTCGACAACACCATGTCTGCGCCCGGTTGGGGACCTGCCATCTTCAGCAGCTCACGCACCGGCCATCCGGTCCAGACCGCGTTACCTGTCAGGTCGCCCCCCACCTCGTTCGAGACGCACATCAACGTGACGAGCGCATCCTGCATCGGTTTGGTGAGCAGGGTCGCCCAGTCGATGGTGACCTCCTGGTCGACCATCCCGTGAACCTTCAGCGACCAGCCCGCGGTGTCGAGCTGCGGCACGACCAGCGCCGTGTCGATGCGGTAGAAGAGCTCGTTGGGCATGACGTATGGCGTGACGCCCTTGACGTCCAGCTGCGCGCCAGACGGGATGACAACCGGGTTGACGGCTTTGGGAAGCCTTATGGCAGAACGGGATTCAAGCGCTTGTACAGCACGCTGCCCAAGCGACTGGCCGATCGCCGCGGCTGTGGCTGCTGCGGCGGCGACGCCGGTGCCCGCCACGAGAAAGCGACGGCGGTCGATGCTGGTCCCGGCGGACGCCCTGGCCCCTTGCGGCCACAACGCCGACAAAGCCCAAAGTCCGGCAGCGACGCCGATCATGGTGGGAAGGATGTCGAAGCTGCCCGAACGGGGACGTGAGACAACCGCCAGCGCTCCGATGGCGCCGAACACGACAAAGACCACCAAGCCCGCCGTCTGCCGCCCTGCCCCGAGGACGCCGATGAGCGCACACAACGCGGTGAGGACCACCGCCATCCCGACGAACAGAGCCAGCTTGTCGTTGGTGCCGAAGCTCGAGACCGCGAAGTTCTTCAACCACGGGGGCGTGTGATCGACGAACACGCCACCCACAGCGACCACCGGCGACGGGGTGCCGGTCGCGAGCCCGGTTCTGGTCATCAGGCCGGCCAGAAGCTCGGCGACACCCAACGTGAGCGCCCCGGCGACGATGCCGACGAGTGCCGACCACGACCGTTTCATCCGAGAAGCGTGCCATGACGGCCCGCGTCTGCAGTCCTCTTGTCCATTACAGACTGCTAACGGTCCTCGAGCCCATCCTGCGCGTCATCCGGGCACGCCCTGCAACTCAACCGGGCACGCCCCCGCAATTTAGCCGAGGACTTCTCGCAGATCAGCGGCCAACGCGCGAAGAGCCTTGCCGCGGTGAGAGATCGCACTCTTCTGCTCGCTGTCGTACTCCGCAAGCGTGCGCGTGTCGCCATCCACCTGCAGGATCGGGTCGTAACCGAAACCGTTGGCGCCGCGTGGCGCCCGGGTCAGCGTGCCGCGAACCTGCCCCTCGCGGAGGAACACCCTGCCGTCGGGCATCGCCAGGGCCGCCGCGCAGACGAACCCGGCCGCACGGTGCTCGCCCCTGACGTCGTCGAGCTGGCCGAGCAGGAGGTCGAGGTTGGCGCGGTCGCCGCCATGTGCCCCCGCCCAGCGGGCGCTGAAGATGCCCGGCGCGCCACCGAGGACGTCCACGGCCAGGCCGGAGTCGTCGGCGATCGCGGGCAGTCCGGTCGCCTTGGTCACCGCGACAGCCTTGAGGGTCGCGTTCTCGGCGAACGTGACACCGTCCTCCACGACGTCCTCGACATCGGGGAACTCGGAGACACCGACGATCTCGAGGCCGATCTCCTCCACGAGGTCGGCCAGGATCTCGCGCAGCTCGACGACCTTGTGGGCGTTACGGGTCGCCAGGACGATCCTCGTCACTCTGGGGCCATCACTCGATGTCACTCGATGACCTGCGCAAGTGCCACCATCTGTAGCTTGGTGAGCTCGGCGCAACCCTGGGTGGCCAGGTCGAGCAGTGCGTTGAGCACGTCCCGGTCGAACGGCTCGGCCTCGGCAGTTCCCTGGATCTCGACAAAGGCGCCAGTCCCTGTCAGGACCACGTTCATGTCGGTGTCTGCGGTGGAGTCCTCGGGATAGTCAAGGTCCAGGAGCGGCACACCCTTGACGACGCCGACGCTGACCGCCGCCACCGAGCCCTTCAGCGGCTGGGCGTTCTTGCCGATGGCGCCAGTTCGACGTCCGGTCTCGATGGCGTCGGCGAGCGCGACATAGGCGCCAGTGATCGCGGCGGTCCGGGTGCCACCGTCGGCCTGGAGAACGTCGCAGTCGAGGATGATCGTGTTCTCCCCCAACGCTTTGGTGTCGACGACGGCGCGCATGCTGCGGCCGATCAGACGAGAGATCTCGTGGGTGCGACCACCGATGCGGCCTTTGACCGACTCACGGTCGGAGCGGGTGTTCGTGGCCCGCGGCAGCATGGCGTATTCGGCGGTAACCCAGCCCTCACCGCTGCCCTTGCGCCAGCGCGGCACGCCCTGGGTGAATGAAGCCGCGCACAGCACGCGGGTCTTGCCGAACTCCACGAGGACGCTGCCCTCGGCGTGGTCGAGCCAGTTGCGGGTGATCACGATGTCGCGAAGCTGGTTGGGATTGCGGCCATCGTGACGAACATTGGTGGAAGTCATGCGCCCAAGGCTAGGCGCTCGAGTACACAGATCGCGTACGGCGTCTGGTTCAGAGATCGTAGACAGCGTCTGGCTCG
>JABBOX010000112.1 GCA_012927555.1 Phycicoccus sp. | reverse complement strand
CCGCAGGCGATCCTCAAGGACCGCAGGGGCGACATTCTTGCCTCCGGCAGTGATCAAGAGCTCCTTCTTGCGACCGGTGATCCGCAGGAACCCGTCGTGGTCCAGCTCGCCGATGTCGCCCGTATGGAACCACCCGTCCACGATCGCGTCGTTGGTTGCGTTCTCGTTGTTGTGGTAGGCCGAGAAGACGCTGGTGCCCTTGACCAGGATCTCTCCGTCGTCGGCGATCTGGATGGAGACCCCCGGAAGGGGCGGGCCGACTGTGCCGATCTTGATCAGGTCAGGGGTGTTGAGAGTCGCTGGCGCCGTGGTCTCGGTCAGTCCGTAGCCTTCGAGCACGGTGAGCCCGATCCCGCGGTAGAAGTGACCCAGACGGGTGCCCAAAGGGGCGCCGCCCGAGACGGCATACGCAACCTTGCCGCCCATGGCAGCCCGCAGCTTGCTGTAGACGAGCTTGTCGAACACGGCGTGCTTGGCGTTGAGCAGTGCGCCCGGCTTGCCGTCATCGTGGGCGGCGCTCCAGGCGATGGCCGTCGATGCTGCCGTGGTGAAGATCCTGCCTTTGCCCTCGGCGGCGGCCTTCTGCTCCGAGGAGTTGTAGATCTTCTCGAAGACGCGCGGCACCGACAGGATGAAGGTCGGGGAGAAGGTGCCGAAGTCGGTGAGCAGGTTCTTGATATCGGCGGTGTGGCCCATCCGGACCCCGGCATGGACGCAGACAACCTCGATGAACCGTGCGAACACATGGGCCAGAGGCAGGAACAACAGCGTGGATGCGCCCGGAGCGCAGACGACGACCTTCATGCGCTCAACAGCATTCTCGGCCAGGGACATGAAGTTCTCGTGGGTGAGCTGGCAACCCTTGGGGCGGCCAGTGGTGCCCGACGTATAGATCACCGTGGCGACATCCGCGCGACCGGCATGACCGCGGCGGGTCTCCAGGGCCTCGTCAGTGACCTCGCGACCAGCCGCCTTGAGCTCGTCGAGCCCTCCGTCGTCGATCTGCCAGACGTGACGAAGATCCGTGTGGTCCGGATGTATCGCGGCGAGCGTCCGGGCGTGGGTCGGCGTCTCCAGGATCACGGCGGCGCATCCTGAGTCGCTGATGATCCAGCTGACCTGCTCCGCCGAAGACGTCTCGTAGATGGGCACAGAGACTGCGCCGGCGGTCCATACGGCGAAATCAGCCAGGGTCCACTCATAGCGCGTCTTGCTCATGATCGCGACACGTTCCCCGAAGCCGATCCCTGCCGCCATCAGACCTTTGGCAAGGGCATGGACGTCAGCGAGGAACTCGGCGTTCGTGATGTCGGTCCAGGCGCCTGCCGACGGTGATGAGAACGCCACGTCGTCAGGTCGGGTGCGGCCGTTGCGGACGGGGAGGTCCGACAGGTTGCCCGCGACCTGTGGGGCCACGAGCACGGGAACCGTCATCTTCTTCACGCAGTCTCCTTTGAGACTCGGTCATACGAGCACGTCGATGGAACGTGATCATGCGGGGACGGTGCGAGCACGCGAATGGGACTCGATCGTGTGAGAACACACCCTGAGCGCTATGAATGCTGGACACAATGCTCATGACCGGTCTCGCTGGTCGTTTCCCCTGGGCGGACGCCTTGGGGAGAAGACTACGTCCTGTAACCGCTCGCACGAGTCCGACGTGCTCGTCAACGGGGCCAAGGTAACCTTCCGTGCATGGCCGATCGCACTGAGTCCAGCACCGTCATCAACGCCGCACCCGGTGCGGTTCTCGACGTCATTGCCGATTTCGACAGCTATCCCGAATGGGCAGCCGAGGTCAGGAAGGTCGCGGTGCTCTCCGAGGACGGCGACGGATGGGCTGACCAGGTCGAGTTCACGCTGGACGCCGGTGCCATCAAGGACACCTATGTCCTGGAGTACGACTGGGACGTGGCCGAGGATGGCACGGGGGTGGTCTCGTGGACCTTGGTCAGTGCACAGGTGCTCAAGGCGATGAACGGGTCCTACACCCTTGAGGCCAGCGGCACCGAGACCCTCGTCACCTATCGACTGTCGGTGGACGTCAAGATTCCCATGTTGGGCATGCTGAAGCGCAAGGCCGAGCGGGTCATCATCGACACGGCGCTGAAGGCGCTCAAGAAGCGGGTCGAGGCCTGAGCCGGAGCCGGGGGATCTCGTGAGGGTCATTCTCTTCACCGGCAAGGGCGGTGTCGGCAAGACGACGACCGCCGCCGCGACCGCCGTGCAAGCCGCACGTCAGGGCATCAAGACGTTGGTCATGTCGACTGACGCGGCCCACTCGCTCGGCGACGCCCTCGGTGTCGTTCTGTCGCTGGCGGCCGACCACCCTGACGCACCCGTTGACCCAGTGGTCGAGGTCGAGCCCGGTCTGTACGCCTTGCAGCTGAGCGCTGCTCACAACGTCCGGCGATCGTGGCGGTCGGTCCAGGACTACCTCCTGACCGTGCTCAACTCGGTCGGCGTCGATCCGATCGTCGCCGAGGAGATGACCGAGCTCCCGGGCGCTGACGAGATCGTTGCGCTGCTCGAGCTGCGGGCTCAGGTCGAGTCGGGTCCGTGGGACCTGGTCATCGTCGACTGCGCGCCAACCGCTGAGACGTTGCGGTTGTTGGCGCTGCCCGAGGCGCTGGCCTGGCACCTCGACAGGCTCATGCCGGCGCAGCGGGGTCTCTTGCGCAGGCTGCGCCCTGCGGCCGCAGCTGCGGCGGGGCTCCCCATGCCCGAGCTGCAGGTGATGGAGTCCTTGGTGCGGTGGCGCGAGGCCCTGCAGGACATTCGGTCGATCCTCACCGCAGAGGGAACGTCAGTTCGTCTGGTCCTCACCCCGGAGCGTGTGGTCATTGCCGAGTCGCGGCGGACGCTGACCTCGTTGCGGCTCTACGGCTTTGCCGTTGACCAGGTCATGGTCAACCGGGTCTTCCCCCAGCCCGACGAGGAGTCGACCGACACCGCGTGGCTGGCCGGCTGGAACCAAGCCCAGCAGCGAGGCCTGTCCGAGGTCCGACACTCCTTCGAGCCGTTGCCGATCGTGATCACGCCCTACCTTCCGCACGAACCCGTGGGCGCGGACGCGCTCGCAGCGTTGGCGCAGGCTCGCACGGGTGAGATTCGCGATGTCCTGACACTGGCGCCGGTACTTGCTATGACCGTGCAGCCGGACGACGACGGATATCTCCTGACATTGCCCCTGCCATTGGTGACGGCGGCCCAAGTGGACCTCAAACGACGCGGTGATGAGCTGCTCGTGGCGGTGGGCAATCATCGCCGCGTGCTGTCCCTGCCCAGTGTCCTGCGTCGGTGCATCGTCATGGGCGCGACGGTGAGGGGCGCCACCCTTCGCGTGCGCTTCATGCCCGACGAGAGAGTGTGGCCTGCCGATGACTGACCAACCCCAGCCCTCGATCGGCACGGTTGCCGAAGAGGCAGCACGGCTGATCTCGGCCTTTGCCGCGATGACGAGCCCCACCATCGCCACCACCACCCACGACCCCGGTCCGTATGCCGGTGGGCCTGCTCATGACCCCGCGTCACAGGACCCGGAGCATATGGGGCCGCCAGAGGACGCGTTTCGCCCGGATGATGCGCGTCCTGGGCAAGCGTCATCCGAGGGTGCGCCGACCGGTGACCCGGATCCGGGCGTACCGCCTGTCTGCAGCGCCTGCGGGGGTGTCAACGGGGGCACCCCGGTTGCCT
>JABBOX010000195.1 GCA_012927555.1 Phycicoccus sp. | reverse complement strand
CTCCTGATGCCAACCATCGGGTCATCCACCCCGGACAATCGGTCCGTCGTCACCTCCAGTCTGGTTAGGGGCGCTGATCGGCTGGATCTAACCCCGCGACCGGTACGTCAACCGGGTATCGGGACCGTCGTCGCGGCGAGCTGGCGGCCGGAGGCGTGGCCAGCGTCGCCTCTTACTGGTGGCGATCGCGGCCATGAGATTGATTCGGGACAGAAGAGAGGACTTTAACAGTGACAAGGCTCAGTGCTCTTACGGAAAGAAACCTCAATAGGCAAGGCTTTGGGAAGCTCGATGAGGAGACTAAATCCCGTGTCGCGTTGCCACTTCGGTTTACCCCCGCAGTAGGCACCGCGTTGATTGTGATCGGATTGGTCTTGCAATCGCCCATCTGGCTTGGGTCAATGGCACTTGTTACCCTCGGTGGGGCACTGCTACCCAGCGGCATGATCATAGATCTGGTCTACAACCTCGGTGTACGCCATCTATTTCGCGCACCACCGCTGCCATCTACGCCAAAGCCACGACAGTTTTCCTACCTTCTTTCCACCGCCTTGTTGGCGGGTTCAGCCGTGTCCTTCTATTACGGGCTACCGGTGTGGGGATTTATCTTGGGAGGATTGGTCGTCGCCGGCGGGACAATCCTCACCACAACGCTCTGGTGTCTTGGATCATGGTGGTACGGGGTGGTTTTCAGGAATGCAACGGCAAAGTAGTGGGATTCAGGCAGAAATTTTCCCAGACAGCGCGAAGTCCACGCTGGCAGTCCTGTCGCAGTCCTATCCGATGACCGTCCACTTGCTGTCGATCGGCGACGAACCCGGTCGGACACTGATGAACGCTCCGCGCTAAAGACCACCTAAGGTGTAGCAAATTCTCTAGAGAGGCCAAGACCACATGCCAGAGCTGTCCCGTCGAAACGTCCTGTTCGGTGCCTTCGGGCTCGCCGGCCTCGCCACGGTCAGTGCCTGCGGGGGCACGACCGCCGTGCCGGCCACCGCCGAGTCCGTACGCCGTGCCGAGGCGCTGCGCCGCAAAGCTGGCCAGCGTGTCGTGACCGCAAAACTGACCCCGCGACCGACCACGGTCGATCTCGGTGGCCCAGTGGTCAACACCTGGGCCTACGGCGACTCGGTGCCAGGGCCCTTGCTGCGGGCTCGCGCCGGCGACCTGCTGCGGGTCCAGGTGGACAACCAGCTGCCGGCCTCGACCAGCGTGCACTGGCATGGCATCGCCCTGCGCAACGACATGGACGGTGTGCCGGGCATGACCCAGGCCCCGATCGGCGCGGGTAAGCCCTTCACCTACGAGTTCACCGTCCCGGACCCGGGCACCTACTTCTACCACCCCCATTCCGGGCTCCAGATCGACCGCGGCCTGTACGGGGCCCTGCTGGTGGACGAGGTGGCCGACCCCGGTGGCTACGACGTCGAATGGACTGTCGTTCTAGACGACTGGGTCGATGGCACCGGCCGCACCCCCGAGCAGGTCCTCAAGGGGCTCACCGCGGCCGCCGGTGGCGGCGCCGCGGGCTCAGGGAGCGACATGGGCGGAATGGACATGGGCAGCGGCATGGGGGAGGCCATGTCCTCGCAGCTGCTGGGCGGTGCCGGCGACATCGCCTATCCGCACTACCTGGCCAACGGACGCGTACCCGCCGCGCCCGTGACCCTGACCGCCAAACCCGGACAGCGGGCCAGGCTGCGCCTGGTCAACGCCGGCTCGGACACCGCATTCCGGGTCGCGCTCGGGGGCCACCGGCTCACCATCACCCACAGTGACGGGTTCCCCGTGGCGCCCGTGACCACCGACGCGCTGCTGGTCGGGATGGGCGAGCGGTATGACGTGCTGGTCACCGTCGGTGACGGCGTCTTCCCGCTCGTCGCGCTCGCCGAGGGCAAACAGGGCAACGCCCTCGCCCTGGTGCGCTCCGCCGCCGGAACACCGCCCGAGCCGTCAGCCCGGCCAGCCGAGCTCGGCGGCAAGGTCATCCTGAGCACCGACCTGACGGCCGCAGCTGCGGTCCGGCTTCCGGTCAAGGACGTGGACCGGAGCCATGACCTGTTGCTGCGCGGTTCGATGGCCCCCTACCGGTGGACCATCAACGGCAGAACGTTTCCCGACGCTGACCCGTTGCCGGTCGAGGCGGGCCAGCGGGTCCGGCTGCGGTTCCAGAACATGTCGATGATGTTCCACCCGATGCACGTCCACGGTCACACCTTCGCGCTGGTGCACGGTGGCGCCCGCAAGGACACCGTCATCGTGCGCCCGATGCAGACCGTAGAGGTCGACCTAGACGCCGACAACCCCGGTCAGTGGGCGACTCACTGCCACAACATCTACCACGCCGAGACCGGCATGATGACGACCCTGTCCTACCAGTCCTGACCGCGGTCGCACCTGCGAGGCAGAGGTCGCTCGACCAGCGGGTTGAGCATGCCAAGCTCAGCGTGAGTGAGGGCATCGTAGTTGACCCGCTCGCAGACCACCGCCACGCCCCGGTCGCGGCGTCGGGATGGTAGTGCGTCCCGGGCGTTCGCCTAGGCATTCAGCCGTCCCAGGTGGGCACGAGTCAACTGACTTGATCGTGCACCCCGCTCCCGATACCTTCGCTACCGCGCACCCCAAGCGAGCGCAGAAGCGCGACCTGGTCGCCGGGATGCGACCCGAGGACGCCTCCCCGGATGGACACACGTGAGCCTGGCCATCGCGATTGACCCCGCTGCGCCGAGGCTGACCGTGCCTGGCTTTCTTCATCGTTTCTGGATGGTTTCTCGCCGCGAATGCAGCACCCGGGCGCGACACTGGAGGTGTCCCGGAGGAACCGGGCAGACGAAGGAGGAGTTCACCATGATGGGTGGCTTTGGAAACGGAATGGGTTCGCTCGGATGGCTTGGAATGGGCGTGCTGTTGCTCGTCCTGGTCGGACTGATCGTGTGGCTCGTCGCGCGACCACGCGACAGAAGCTGACCGGACGAACCACCACTTGAATGTCGGCCTGCGCTGCAAGGACAACACCGGAGGCGTCGCCGAGTGGCGATGCATGAACGTCCGTATGACCCGTGCCGTGGAGATTCCCGATCAGGCACGTCCTACGGGCGAGCCCACAAGCCAGCGTCGAGAACCGGAAAGGCCCATTGGTTTCTCTCGGACCCAACTGCCTCGTCACGCCACTGTTGTCAAGCGCGATGGTGTTGGTTTCCATCGCGATTGCATACCCCCACCCGTGGCATGCCCGCAGGTCAGCGCGCCGACGGTCCGGCCAGCACGGTCGAGGGAACCCAAACTTCTGTGCGCATTACGTGCGAACTCCGACGCCGTCGACCCGGTTTTCGCGTTTGCGCAGGTCACAGGCCTGCGGCCGCAGAACAGGATGGTAGCCAAAACGGGCGATTTCGATACCCAACCAGGTATACGAGGAGGGCCCCAAACCGGCGTTTCAGCAGGTCAGAGGCCCTCTCGCGCACGTGGTGGCAGGTGAAGGATTCGAACCTTCGAAGCTTTCGCGATGGATTTACAGTCCACTCCCATTGGCCGCTCGGGCAACCTGCCTGGGTGCGGATGGAACAATAGCAACCCCACCACGGGGCGCGTCCAATCGGGCGTGCCAACCCCGTCCACTTCACCGATCCGACAACCTCGAAGGAGCCGACATGGCCGACGCATCGTTCGACGTCGTGAGCAAGGTTGACAAGCAGGAGGTCAGCAACGCGCTGACGCAGTCCCAGAAGGAGATCTCCCAGCGTTACGACTTCAAGAATGTCGGGGCGTCCATCGAGTGGAGCGGCGACAACATCCTGATCAAGGCAAACAGCGAAGAGCGGGTGCTCGCCGTCCTGGACGTGTTCCAGACCAAGCTGGTCAAGCGCAACGTCTCGCTCAAGACCCTCGATCTTGAAGACAAGAAGCCTCAGCTCTCTGGCAAGGAGTACCGCCTCGAGTTCTCGCTCAAGGACGGCATCACCCAGGAGCAGGCCAAGAAGATCACCAAGATGATTCGCGACGAGTACGGCAAGACGGTCAAGCCGCTCATCCAGGGCGACGAGCTACGCGTCTCCAGCAAATCAAAGGATGACCTGCAGGCCGTCATGGCGATGCTGCGCAGTGCTGACCTGGAGGTCGCGGTCCAGTTCACGAACTACCGCTGAACCTGCTGAGGCGACCGGGGTCCTGGGCGAGTCGTCCAGGACCCTTCTCAGTGCCGGTATGCCCTGCCTGTCACCCGAAGACGGCCCGCGATGCCAGCGCCTCGCGCAGCTCGGAGTCGGCGTCGATGATGGCCCGACGCACCGAGGCCGTCAGGTCGGCGCGAGCGAGCGCAGATGCGGACTGGTCCGCAGTGGACTGCTCGACCATATTGCTCGGAAAGGCCAACGCGGCGACCCTGGCCAGGGCGTCCTCGCCGAGCCGCCCTGACAGGGCTGGCACATCGGTGAAATAGCGCGGAACGTATGACAGCAGAACGTCATGGTCGGCGGCATGCCAAAAACCGTTGGAGAGCGCGTTCAACTCGTAGTTGGATCGCCCATGATCTCCGGTGATCTGCTCCCACGCCCACTCCTTCGCCAACGCATCGGGCGCAGAAGCCTTGGCCTGCAACGCTTTCAGGTTGCCCTGCATGGTGTGGTCACGTTCCAGCGCGGCGTCGATCTCGATCGGTCCGATGGCGCCGCGTCGAGCCAGGTTGCCCAGCACCACCCATCGGAAGTCCGAGTCCCCGGCCAGGCCCTCAGGCAGCTGATCCCCGAACGCCCACCCACGCAACAGGTCCTCGTCAGCCGACGAGGTGGCCACGTAGCGGGCAGCCACCAACGCCCGTGACGAGCCCGGTTCTGACTGGTCAAGCATCGATGCAGCGGCCTTGGCCATGACGGCGTAGGCGCCGGCCTGCTCCGACAAAGGGATGAACTGGGGAATGATCCGCAGCGTCATCTGCAGACCCACCCGGTTGATGATCGACTGGTTGCTCTCCTTGGCCCATGACGTTGCCATGACAGCGAGCAGGTGCCGCGGGTCGATCTCGGCGAGCGCAACGCCGTCCATAAGAGCAGTCCAGACGACCGCCCTCGCCTGCGCCAGCGGGACCGACGACAGCTCAGTCGGCGCAGCGGCAACCGTGGCCGCATCGAGCTTGATGTTGGCCCAGGTCAGGTCAGCCGCGTTCGGGATCACCAGGCTCGCTATCGGCTTGCCCTCCAGCTCAGGGAGGATGGACTCGTTTCTGTCCACCGTCGTAGCGACCCGGAATACCTCTGTGCCGTATGAGAATCCAGCAATATCGAAACTGTGCGGGCGATCTGCTGGGTAAAGGTCAGGCGGGGTTCTACGGACGGTCGCGGAGGTTATCAGACCCTGGTCGGAGGTCGTTTCAAGCGAGATCGCGTCGAGCCCGGCGGTCCGCAGCCAGGCGTCAGCCCAGCTCTGCAGGTCCTTGCCGCTCGAACGCTCCATCGCCCCCATGAAGTCCGCGAGGGAGGCGTTTCCGTAAGCATGGGAGCGCAGGTAGTCCGCCACACCCGCGATGAAAACAGCGTCGCCAATGTGTTCAATGAGCTGAACCAGCGTTGCTGACCCCTTGGCATAGGAGATGCCGTCGAAGTTCTGCAGCGCCGACTGGGCGTCGGGAGCGGTGGAACCAGCAACCGGATGGGTCGACGGCATCCGCTCGGCTCCATAGCCCCACGGCTTGCGGGCCATCGACGAGTCGACCCAGGCATCGGTGAACTCCGTTGCCGCGAAAAGGGTTCGGTGCGACATGTACTCAGCGAAGGACTCGTTCAGCCACAGGTCATCCCACCACTGCATGGTCACCAGGTCGCCGAACCACATGTGTGCCATCTCGTGGGTGATGGTGTTGGACCGGGTCAGCACCTCGTCGTGGGTCGTGGCTCCGCGAAAGACGTACTGGTCGCGCAACGTCACACAGCCCGGGTTCTCCATCGCACCCGCGTTGAACTCGGGCACGAAGACCTGGTGGTACTCGCCGAACGGATAGCGCATCCCGAACAGCGAGTGGTAGTAGTCAAAGGACTGACGGGTGATGGTGAGTATCTGCTCGGCCTGGCGTTCGAGCGGTTCCCGCAGCGAGGCCCGTGCGTGGATGCCCAGCGGGATGCCGTCGTGCTCGGCGGCAACCGAGACGTACGGTCCGGCGCACACGGTGAAGAAGTAGGTTGCCAGCGGCTTCGTCGTCGCAAGCACCCAACTCCCCTCGCCAGTACGCGTGGCGGCACCGTTGCCGAGCACGATCCACTCAGGGGGTGCGGTCACCGTGACGTCGTAGGGAGCCTTGAGGTCGGGCTGGTCGAAGCACGCGAAGACCCGCGGCGCAGCATCCAGGAACGAGTGCCCGTAGGCGTAGTGCTGGTCGTCTGCCGGGTCGATCGCGCGGTGCAGTCCCTGCCCGTCCTTGCTGTAGCTCATGGTCGCCGTGACGACGACCTCGTTCTCGGCCGAGAGGCCGGTCAGGGCGATCCGCTGGCCATCGAAGCCGGCGCCATCGATCTCCACACCGTTGAGCGTGGCCCGGTGGAGGCGGTGCGGTTTGACGTCCAGGAACGTCGACGCCCCCGGCTGCGCACAGGTGAACCGCACCGTGCTCGAGGACTCGAAGCTCGTCGCCCCTTGGTCGAGATCAAGCTCCACTCGGTATGCGGTGACGTCGATCAAGGCGGATCGCGCCTCGGCTTCACTACGGGTCAGGTTGGCCATGCCCGACACTCTTTCAGAAGCGCTGGGGGGTGGTCCGCGCGGTCCGCGCGGTCCGCCCGGTCACGGCCGGGGAACGCCGGTCAGTAGCCGCGGAACCCCGTTGCCATCGCTTCCAGCCGCGCGATGCGGTCCGCCATCGGCGGGTGGGTCGCGAACAGCCGTGAGACGTCCTGGGCCCGGAACGGGTTGGCAATCATCATGTGACTGGCATTGACGATGTCCCGCTGAGGGGCCAGCGGCGCGGCAGCCGTCCCGCGCTCGAGCTTGCGCAACGCCGAGGCAAGGGCCAACGGGTCGCCGGTCAGCTTGGCGCCGTCCTCGTCGGCGTCGTACTCCCGCGTTCGGGTGATCGCGAGCTGGATCGTCGTGGCCGCAAGGGGAGCGAGCAGGGCCATGAGGAGCATGCCCATCGGGTTGGAGCGGTTGTCGTTGTTATTGCCCCCGCCGCCCCCGAAGAGGCCCATGAACATGAACATCTGGGCGACGCTGGTGATGACACCTGCGATCGCAGCGGCGACCGAAGCCGTCAGGATGTCGCGGTTGTAGACGTGCATGAGCTCGTGTCCCAGGACCCCACGCAGCTCGCGCTCGTCGAGCAGCTGCAGGATCCCTTGGGTGCAGCAGACCGCCGCGTTGGACGGGTCACGACCTGTGGCAAAAGCATTGGGCGCCTCGGTGGGGGAGATGAACAGGCGCGGCATCGGCTTGCCTGCAGCCGTCGAGAGCTCACGCACGATCCGGTACATCGCCGGGGCCTCGGCCTCGCTGACGGGCTGGGCGCGCATGGCCTTGATCGCGATCTTGTCGCTGTTCCAGTAGCCATAGGCCGTCATGGCCACGCCGAACAGGGCAAAGACCCAGATGTATCTGCCCCGGCTGACCAGGGAACCGAGCGCGAGCAGGAGGCCAAAGATGCCACTGAGGAGCAGGGTGGTCTTCAGCCCGTTGTAATGGTTGTGCATAACCTTCCCAACGCAGGTGCGCGACCCGGTGTTCCGAACACCGTCGCGCGAGGCAGCCACGGGCACGCCATCAGGGGTAGGTGGCCGCCGCCAACGCCACTCAGGAGCCCAGGAGCCCCAGGATCAGCTGCGGGTTGATACTGGTCACCACGAGTGCCAATGCGGCGAGACCGACCGCGACCAGCGTTGCGGGATGTGCCGAAGGAGCAAGAGCTGCCACCGGTGCGGTCTTGTCCGTCTCCGGCTCAGCTGTGGCCATGACAACCCGCAGCCAGCGCAGATAGACAGCCACGCCCAGGACGGCGTTGACCGCCGCGACGACGGCCAGCAACCAGAGCTCGCTCGCGACGACCGGGCGCAGCGCCGTGACCTTGGCCACGAGACCCAGGACGCCCGGCGGCAACCCGGCCAACGACAGCAACGCAAGCCCGAGGGCGGCGGCCAGAACAGGGTGGTCGTGCACGAGACCGTGGTATCCGCTGAGGTCACGGGCCCGCGCAGCACCCCTCGTCTGGACCAGGGCGGCGACCACGGCAAACGCCAGGAGCGTCGCGAGGACGTAGGCCAACAGATAGGCCCCGGAGGCGAACACAGCAGCTGAGGACGCGGCAGCCAAGGGCATGACCACCCACCCAGCCTGGGCGACGGTCGACCACGCAAGGAGTCGGACAACGCTGTCCTGTCGTAGCGCCATGATGTTGCCCAGAGTCATGCTCGCCGCCGCAACGATCGCGATGGTGGTCAGGGCCGGAGCACCCAATGGCGCGATGGCCCGGATGACGATGAGGAGCGCGCCCAGAGCGGCGATCTTGGAGACCCCCGCAAGGAACGCGGCGATCGGCAACGGAGCTCCGTCGTAGGCCTCGGGGGTCCACGCATGGAACGGCACGAGCGACAGCTTGAAGCCGATCCCTGCGACCACGAGAGCCACGGACAGAACCAGGATCGGGCGTCGGGTCGGATCGTCGATCACCGCGAGCGCCGCTGCGGGAGTGAGGAATCCGCTGCCGGTGGCGGTGAACCACAGGGCAGCCGCAAGCGCCAGCAGGCCGAAGGAGACCAACGCCGTGGTGAGCAGCGCGATCGCCCCGGAAATTGCTGAGCGTGCGCCCCTCAGCGCGACCAGCGCCACCGTTGGGAGGGTGGCGAGCTCGAGGGCAACCAGCCACGAACCGAGGTCGCGAGCACCCGCAACAGCCGTGGCTCCTGCCGTCGCGGCCAGGACCAGGCTCACGATGACGGCAGTGTTCCCCGACGACTGCTTCTTGTCATCGGGCCAGCTGAGCAGGAGAGTCACACCGGCCGCCAGCAGCGCAGCCAGCTGCAGCCCCGACGCCACGGAATCGGCGGCATACATGCACTGGCCACCGTCGGGCAGGCACAACGTCTGGCGGACACCCCCGGCAGCCATGCCGAGACCGGCGAACGTGCCCACCGCTCCGACGACGAGGCTGACCAGCGCGATCAGGTAGTGCGTGCGACGCAGCCGCTGGGCTACGACGTCAACGACCAGGACGGCGGCAGCTCCGATGGCTGGTGCCAGCACCGGAAGGAGCACCCCGGCGTTCACGGCGACAACGGCCTGGCTCATCGGGACACCTCAGAAGTGATGACGGAGACATCCTTGCTCGTCGTGTTCAGCACGATCCCGGGCGCAACGCCAAGGACGAGAACCGCAGCGACCAGGACTGCCAGAACGGACCATTCGCCGCCGTGAGCGTCCACATGCGCAGGCGTGGTGCGGTCGCCGGACCAGATGAGCCGCAGCACCCGCAGGGAGTAGCCAGCGGCCACCGCCGTGCCGGTCACGGCCAGGACGGCCAGGACCCGCATGAAGCCTTCGGGACGGTCGGCTGCCGGGGACCACGCGGAGTACATGGCCAGGAACTCGCCCCAGAAACCAACCAGACCCGGAAGACCGAGCGACGCGGCAAAGCCGACGACGAGGGCAAGGCCCAAACGAGGAGAGACCTCACGCAAGGCGGCGCGCGCGGTCGCCAGGTCAGCTGATCCCCAGCGTTCCTTCAGACCACCCACGAGGAAGAAGAGCAGGGCGGACACGACGCCGTGGGCGATGTTGGCGAACAAAGCCGCCTGAAGCCCGACGGTGGTGCCGCTCGACAGCCCCAGAACCACGAAGCCCATGTGCGCAACGGAGGAGTAGGCGATGAGTCGCTTCAGGTCGTTCTCAACCAAGCAGGCCAAACCTCCCCAGAGGATCCCGACGACGCCCGCAGCCGCGAACACCGGAGCGAGTGCGCCGAATCCGATGGGCAGAGGCGCGATGACCAGACGCACGATGCCGTACGTGCCCATCTTCAGCAGGATCGCGGCAAGCAGCACCGAGCCAGCTGTGGGGGCAATGGTGTGGGCCGGTGGCAGCCACGTGTGGAACGGCCACATGGGGATCTTGATGCCCAGCCCCACGAGCAGGAGCGCGGCGATGACCATCTGCGTGGACCGATCCAGCCCCGCTCCGCGGGCGGCCGCAAGCGCGTCCAGGTTGGCCGTGCCTGAGGAGTGGACCAGGGCGAGGATGCCAACCAGCATCAGCGTCGAGCCGAGCACGGTGTACAAGACGAATCGGCCTGATGCGTCCACACGCGCCGGGAGATCGTGGGAGTCGCCGAAGCGGGAGATCAGCACCCACATCGGGATGAGCACGATTTCGAAGGAGAGGAAGAAGACGACGGCGTCTCGGCTCAAGAACGTCGCCAGCGCCCCGAGCTCGACCAGCTGCAGGCACCCGTAGAAGGTCGTCGGCGAGCCACCGTGCGGGGGGTATGAGCGGGCATGGACAACGACCGCGATACCAAGGGCGGCGGTGAGGATCAAGAGCGGCGCACTGATGCCGTCCACCGAGAACTGCCATCTGACGCCGAGCGACGGCAGCCACTGGTAGTCGACCTTGGGGCGCGTTACCACCGTTGCGACCACGAGAGCGGCCGTGGCGATGGAGGCCACCAGGCTGACCAGATTGGCGTTGGCTTCGCTGGCCCTCACGGAGTCACGTCCGGTCAGGATCAACGCGGTGCCGGTCAGTGCCGGAATCGCCAGAGCAGCGAGCAGGATCACCATGACGTCACCCCGACCACGCCGACAACGAGCAACCCGACCAGCAACCATACGAGGTACGACGACGGCTTGCGGGTATGCACCCGCTCGCCGGTGACGCCGATCCAGCGCGTCACCACCACGGTGCCGCGCACGTAGGCGTCGATCACCTGGCGGTCTGCGACGACCACGATGTCGGCGAGCCGGACGACTTGGGAGGCCAGGGCGACATAGACACCATCCGCGCCGAGACCCCTGTCGAACAACTCCATTCGATCGGCGCCAAGACGAGACGCCGCATCACCGATGCCATCAACAGGTGCCAGGTAGCGCACGCCCGCCCAGGACGCCACGATCAGGACGAACGATGAGGCGGCCAGCCACCACGTGATGTGTGGCTCGACCGCGACCAGTGGGGTGAAGATGATCAGGCCTCCGACAACGGATAGGAACGCGAGGACCCCGACCGACAGGCGGGCACTGCGATGGATGTCGGCGTGGCCATGCTCAGGCTCCGCGTGGACATCCTCAGCGAGGACATCGGTGACGGTCGAGCCCGACGCGGGCGCGGAGTCGGGGGGAATACCACCCTCGGAGGCCGGCTCGGTGAAGATCTCGATGATGCTGACGTCCTCGATCGCGTCTGCCTGCTGGATCGCGGCCTCGTGGGTGACCTCCTCCTCGGCACTGAGGTGGGTGAGGATCAGCCAGGCGCGGGTGCAGTAGGCAGCGGTGAGCACAACGCTCATCCCCACCGCGACCATGACGATCCACCCGGTGGCAGAACCGAGCTCGGAGATGTTGTCGTGGGCAGCACCCAGAACGTATTCCTTGGCGACAAAACCAGCCAGGGGCGGGACTCCGGCAAGCGCCAGGAAGCCAACGCCGAGGGGCACTCTGAGCTGCTTGTGATGACGTACCCCACCAGCCAGGGCGATAGCCGAGGTGCCTGCGACGAGCACGCTGAGCCACCCGATCGCGAGGAACAGCAACGCCTTGAACATCGCGTGCGACAAGAGATACAAGACCGCTGGACCGGATCCGGTGGCCACCGGTGCGACGGCAAGGGCCGACAGCATGATCGCGATCTGGCTGATGGTGGAGTAGGCCAACAGACGTTTGAGGTCCGACTGGCCGAAGGCAAGGATCGCTGCGCCGATCATCGTCACGGCGGTGATCACCGCGAGGATCAGACGGGCCGGATCCGACAGGACGAAGATCGGGAACAGCCGCGCCAGGACGAAGGTGCCGGCGGCAACCATCGTCGCGGCATGGATGAGCGCCGAGGCCGGGGTGGGGCCCTCCATCGCGTCTGGCAGCCAGTCGTGGAACGGGAACTGCGCGGACTTGCCGGCGATACCGGAGAGCAGGCAGATCAACGCGGCCGTCAGCAGGGTCGACCCCGGCATGCCGGACCAGGTGGCCATCAGGTCGCGGATGTTGGTGGTCCCTGCGCCGGAAGCCAGGATGATCAGGCCGATGACGAAGGCGAGGTCGGCGAACCGCGTCACCAGGAACGCCTTGGTGGCAGCACGGGACGCGGAGTCCTTGCGGCTGTAGTGGCCGATGAGCAGGTACGAGCACCAGCCCATGACCTCCCAGCCGACGAGGGTAAGCACGAGGTCACCGGACAGGACGACGAGCAGCATCCCCGCGAGGAACAGCGAGACCGTTCCGGTGAAGACGCCATAACGGTCGTCGCCATGCAGGTACCACTTGGTGAAGAGCTGGATCGCGAGTCCCACGATGCCGACCGCGAAGACCACGATCGCGCTGAGCTCGTCCACGAGCAGGTGCAGTGGCATTCGCAGCTGACCCAGCGGGAGTGCTCCGATGGTGGAGACCTCGCCGGCCAACGAGTCATGGTGCACGGCATACAGGAGATAGGAGCCGGCGAGCAGGGTCACGACCGCACCGGTGGACGCGATGACCGCGCTGGCGAAACGGCGGCGGGCGACGAACAGCCCAAGCACCGAGGCCACGAAGGGGGCCAGGACGACCAGCCGGGTCGCCTGGAGGACTAGTTCACTCATGCGCCGGGCTCGCTTAGGTCGATGTGGCCACGCTTGCGGAACAACGCCAGGATCAGGGCGAGCGCGACCCCGATCTCGGCAGCGGCGATGGTGATGAGGAAGAGCGTCAGGACCTGGCCCGTGCGCAGGGTGTCGCCCCGCACCGAGCCCATCGTGACAAACAGCAGGTTGGCCGAGTTGAGGATCAGCTCGACCCCGATCAGCACGAGGACGGCGTTGCGCCGGGCGATGACGCCATAGGCCCCTGCCCCGGCAAGGACGCAGACGAGCGCGATCGGTAGCCAGAGATGGATCATGTGGACTCCGTCTCGGCCGGCACTGGCGATGTGGGCGACGTGGTGGGCATCCGGGAGACGGCCAGCGCGGCGATCAATGCCATGAGGAGCAACACGGAAAGCAGCTCGAAGGGCCACACCCACGCGCCGAAGAGCTGGGTGGCAATCGCTGTGGTGTCACCGGTCCGGGCAGTCAGGACCTCTCCGCCGAGCGCCGGCAGGAGGACTGCAGCCAGCAACGCGGTGGTGCCGGCCGCGATGACAGCGGCCGCGATCCGTTGGACCGCACTGGAGGAGTGCTCGGGACTACGTCCCATCGGCGCTCGGGTCAGCATGAGCGCGAAGAGCACGAGCACCACGACTGCGCCGACGTAGACGAGGAGCTGGACGAGGGCGACCAGCTCTGCGCCAAGGATCAGATAGCAGCCGGCCAGGGTGCCCAGTGCCACGACGAGCCAGAGGGCGGCGTGGACAAGGTGCTGCGTGGTGACCGCGAGGACCGCGCTCGCCGCGGTGATCAGCCCAACAGCACCGAACAGGATGTCCAGCGATGTCATGAGCGTGCCTCCGGAGCCGCGCGTGGAGGCTTGTTGGCCGCCGTGATCTCTTGGGGTTCAGCCGAGCTCGGATCGAGCGCGGGCGGGGGCGGCACCGTGGGCATCCACTGCCCGAGCCGCGCCTTTTCGTGCAGCAGGTCCTTGATATCCACCTCGGCGTACTCGAACTCGGGGCTCCAGTGCAGCGCGTCGAACGGACAGACGTCGACGCAGATGCCGCAGTACATACAGAGAGAGAAGTCGATGGCGAACCGGTCGAGCACGTTGCGCTGGCGCTCCCGCCCGCCCTCGGTCGTCGCCGGGAGTGTCTCCTTGTGGGAGTCGATGTAGATGCACCAGTCCGGGCACTCCCGGGAACAGAGCATGCAGCTGGTGCAGTTCTCCTCGAGCAGCGCGATGACGCCCTGGCTGCGCGGGGGTAGGTAAGGCTGCGCGTCGGGATACTCAGTCGTGTGGGTGGGCCTGCCAAGAACCCTGGCAGTGGTGATCAGTCCCTTGACGAGGCCGGGCAGTAATCCACCCGACGTGGCGCCTTTGCGCGGCTCTCCTTGTGAATGCTCGTGCTCGGTCATCGTGAGCTCAACACCACCCATACTGCGGTCATGGCCAGCTGAACGAGAGCGACCGGGACGAGAACCAACCAAGCAAGGCGTTGGAGCTGGTCCTCACGAAGGCGTGGCCAGGAAACACGCATCCAGATGATCACCACCGAGATGACCGCGCTCTTGGCCAGCGTCCACACCGGCCCGAGGGAGTCGGAGAACGCGCCGTGCCAACCGCCGAGGAAGAGAACGGTGAACAGCAAGGACATCACGACGATGCCGGCGTACTCCGACAGCAGGAAGAACGCGAAACGCAGACCGGTGTATTCGGTGAACGGCCCCATCACGATCTCGGAGTCGGCAATCGGCATGTCGAAAGGCCCACGCTGGAGCTCAGCGACCGCCGCGACGAAGAAGACCATCGCGCCGGGGAACTGCCACAACAACCACAACGGATGCCACGCGTCGACGATGCCGCTGAGCGACAGCGTCCCCGCTGCGAGAGCGACAGATGCCACGGAGAGCACCAACGGGAGCTCGTAGCTGAGCAGCTGTGCCGCTGCGCGCATCCCACCGAGCAGGGCGTATTTGTTGGCGCTCGCCCAGCCCCCCATCAAGAGCCCCAAGATGCCGACCGCACTGGCCGCCAGAACGAACAGCACGCCGGCGTCAACATCCGCCCCGACCAACGTCGGAGAGATCGGTATCACGGCAAGCGCGACGAGATACGGCACCAACGCGACAGCCGGTGCAAGCTTGAACACCCAACGGTCAGCCGCCCGCGGCGTGATGTCTTCCTTCTGGATGAACTTGGCGGCATCGGCGACCAGCTGGGCCCAGCCGTGGAAGCCACCGGCATACATCGGGCCGAGCCGACCCTGCATGTGCGCCATCACCTTGTGCTCGGTCTGGCCCACGACCAGCGGTAGCACCAGGAACACGGCCAACACGCTCACGGAACGCAGAACAACCTCAAGCACGGGGTTCATCGCGGTCCCCACGTGGTGTCGGGCACGCCCGGTGCGTTGATCTTCTTGCGCCCAGGCTTGTCGCTCGCCGCTCCGGCGTCATGACCGCCAGCGCCCTCGCCCGGCTCTTTGGCGCCTGGCCATGCCTTGCTCGCGCGTGACGCCAGGACAAAGGACTTGCGCAACGGGGTGCCATCGAAGCCTTCAGGTAGCAGCAGTGGCCGCAGACCCTTGCCGGTGCCGTCGTCGAACCCGGTGAAGTCGATACCGAACATCTCGAAGGTCTCACGCTCGTGCCATGCCGCGCCGCGCCATAGACCCGTTGCGCTGGGGGCAGGTTGGCCGTTGGGCACCCTGGTACGCAGCAGAACACGAGCCAGCGAGCCGCGTCCGGTTGAGCTGTTCATCAGATGGCACACGAGGTCGAAGCCCGGAGCTTCCTCCGCGTCCGTCTGGTCGACCGCGGTCAGCCAGTCAAAGAAGTCAAAACCCTCGCCGCGAGCAGCCGCCAGCGCGGCGGTCCACTCCTGGAGGGGTACCTCGCGACAGGGCGTCTCACTCATGACGGCACTCCAGCGGTATCGCGACCGGTCACTTCCGGCTTGGACAGCAAAGGACGCGTCACCTCGCCTGAGGCGGCGCGCCGCGACCCGGCATACTTTGCACGAATTGCTTTGTTGGACAACGTTTCTGAGGCGATCTTCTCCTGCAGGCGGATGATGCCCTGAAGCAGAGCCTCCGGGCGCGGCGGGCAGCCCGGCACATAGACGTCGACCGGGATCAGCTGGTCGACGCCTTTGGTCACGCAGTACGAGTCCCAGTAGGGGCCACCGCTGTTGGCGCAGGCGCCGAACGAGATGACGTACTTGGGCTCGGGCATCTGGTCATACAGCCTGCGGATCGCCGGCGCCATCTTGTCCGTGACCGTGCCCGAGACGATCATCAGGTCTGCCTGACGTGGGCCGGGCGCGAAGGGGATGACGCCCAGGCGCATGAAGTCGTGGCGCGCCATGGACGCGGAGATGAACTCGATGGCGCAGCAGGCCAGTCCGAAGTTGAACACCCAGAGGCTGTAGCGCCGGCCCCAGTTGAGGACGAGCTTGATCGGGCGGGGCGCGTCGTCGTTGACTGCTCCTATGCGAGGCATGGGCAGATCGACGGGCATCAGAGCCACCTCATCAGGCCGCGTCGCGCCGCATGGGCCAGGCCAACCAGGACCACACCGATGAAGATGCCCATCTCGGCCAGCGAAGCCATGCCGAGGTCGGCGCTGCGGATCACGGTGGCCCACGGGAAGAGGTAGACAGCGTCGACGGCGAAGATCACATAGAGGAACGCATAGAGGAAGTACCGCACGTTCGTCTGCGCCCAGCCCTCCCCCACGGGATCGACACCACATTCGTAGGTCGTGAGCTTCATGGCCGTCGGCGCTTGTGGTGCAACGAGTCGACGGGCCGCCATGGCTGCAACGAAAAGGAGTGCGCCGGCAATGACGACGCCACCGACGGTGAGATACGGGTTCACGCCGGTCAGCCTAGTCAGCGGCTTGAGCGGTTCCGGAGCGGGGTAGGTGCGGGGGGAGGTACAGGTCACACCTGCCAGACGGCACCTTCTGCACGGCGTCTAATATGTATCGAGTCTTAACGCCACAGGGACGTCCTGGGGACAAATCGAGAAGTCTGGTGGGGACGCACGGAATGAGTATCAAGCCAGTTGAAAGCCTTGACAGCGTCGTTATTCGTTTTGCTGGGGACTCGGGTGACGGCATGCAGCTCACCGGAGACCGTTTCACCTCGGAGACCGCAGCGCTGGGTAACGACCTGTCCACCCTGCCCAACTATCCGGCCGAGATCCGTGCCCCTCAGGGCACCCTGCTCGGTGTCTCGAGCTTCCAGCTGCATTTCGCCGACCACCACGTCCTGACCCCCGGCGACGCACCAGACGTGCTCGTGGCGATGAACCCGGCCGCGCTCAAGGCCAACCTGGGCGACCTCCCCCGCGGGGCGACGATCATCGTCAACACTGACGAGTTCACCAAGCGCAACCTGGCCAAGGTCGGCTATGCCGTGTCTCCGGTCGAGGATGGCAGCCTCGAGAGCTACCACCTGCACCCGCTGCGACTGACCTCCCTCACCGTCGACGCGCTCGCCGACTTCGACTTGTCCCGCAAGGACAAGGAGCGGTCCAAGAACATGTTCGCTCTCGGGCTTCTGTCGTGGCTGTACACCCGCCCGACAACTGGCACCGAGCAGTTCCTGAAGAACAAGTTCGGGTCCAAACCCGACATCCTGGAAGCCAACCTCGCGGCTCTCAACGCCGGCTTCAACTACGGCGAGACCACCGAGGACTTTGCCGTCACGTACGAGATCGCCCCCGCCAAGATGCAGGGCGGCGCCTATCGCAACATCGTCGGCAATACGGCCCTCGCCTATGGCCTGGTCGCTGCGGCGCACCGCAGCGGGTTGCAGCTGGCCATGGGCGCCTACCCGATCACCCCGGCCACGGACATCCTCCACGTCCTTGCCAAGCTGAAGAGGTTCGGCGTCATCACGATGCAGGTCGAGGACGAGATCGCCGGCGTCGGCACCGCGATTGGAGCCTCATACGGCGGAGCCCTGGGCGTCACAGCCACGTCCGGCCCCGGTGTTGCGCTCAAGTCCGAGGCGATCGGCCTCGCGGTCATGCTGGAGCTGCCTCTGGTGATCGTCGACGTCCAGCGAGGCGGACCATCCACCGGACTGCCGACCAAGACCGAGCAGTCCGACCTGCTGCAGGCCATGTATGGCCGCAACGGCGAGTCCCCCTGCGCGATCATCGCCCCGCAGTCCCCGGGCGACTGTTTCAACGCTGCTTTCGAAGCAGTCGAGATGGCCACGACCTACCGGACCCCGGTGTTCGTGCTCTCCGACGGCTACCTCGCCAACGGCTCCGAGCCGTGGCTCATCCCTGACGTCGCCAAGCTTCCGCAGATCGACATTGACTTCACCACGGAGCCCAATGACGTTGATGCCAACGGCGAACCGGTGTTCCACCCCTACCTGCGTGACCCCGAGACCCTGGCTCGTCCGTGGACCCTCCCCGGCACGGCGGGCCTCGAGCACGTCATCGGCGGGATCGAGAAGGCCGACATCACCGGCGCCCTCTCCTACGACCCCAACAACCACGACAAGATGGTGCGCCTGCGCCAGGCCAAGATCGACGGCATCGCCAAGAGCCTTCCCGACCTGTTGGTGGATGATCCATCAGGCGACGCGGGCGTCCTGATCCTGGGCTGGGGATCCACCTACGGCCCGATCGCGGAAGCCGTCCGCTTGGTCCGCAAGGACGGAATCAATGTCGCCCAAGCCCATCTGCGCCACCTCAACCCCTTCCCACCCAACCTCGGGGAGGTGCTCGCTCGATACGAGCGGGTGATCGTGCCCGAGATGAACCTCGGTCAGCTCTCCATCCTGCTTCGCGCCAAGTACCTCGTTGACGTGGAGTCCTACACGCAGGTCCGCGGGTTGCCCTTCACCTCGATCGAGCTCGCAGCCGTCCTGAGCAAAGCCACTGCCAACCTGAGCGGAGCCACCCGATGACCACCATCGACCTCGGTATGCCGGGTGCCGGCACCTTTGGGGTGCCTCATCTTCACGAAGACGAGGCGCCGCTGAACAAGAAAGAGCTCGCCAGCGATATGGAGCCCCGATGGTGCGCGGGCTGCGGTGACTACTCGATCCTGGCAGCGGTCCAGGGATTCCTTCCCGAGCTCGGGCTCAAGCGCGAGAACATCGTCTTCGTCTCGGGTATCGGATGCTCCTCGCGCTTCCCGTTCTACATGAACACCTACGGGGTGCACTCGATCCACGGCCGCGCTCCAGCCATCGCAACCGGCCTGGCCACCGCACGACAGGATCTGTCGGTGTGGGTCGTCACCGGCGACGGCGACGCGTTGTCCATCGGCGGCAACCACCTGATCCACGCCATGCGGCGCAACGTCAACCTCAAGATCCTGTTGTTCAACAACAAGATCTACGGCCTCACCAAGGGTCAGTACTCCCCCACCTCGGAGTTCGGCAAGGTCACCAAGTCGTCGCCGTACGGCTCGGTCGACAGGCCGTTCAACCCGGTGTCATTGGCCTTGGGCTCGGAGGCCACGTTCGTGGCACGAACCATGGACACGGACCGCAAGCACCTCACCTCGGTGCTTCGCGCAGCCGCCGAACACCGTGGCACGGCGCTGGTCGAGATCTATCAGAACTGCCCCATCTTCAACGATGGCGCCTATGAGCTGCTCAAGGACCGCGACGAAGCCGAAGCACGGGTCGTCCACCTCGAGGATGGCCAGCCGGTGCGCGTGGGTACCGACAAGCTGGTGGCGCGTGGCGACGCCGGCGAGCTGATGGTTGTTGATGCAGAGGGCGCTGACATGTCGCGGGTCGTTGTTCACGACGCCGGCGCTGACGACCCGTCCATGGCGTTCCAGCTCTCTCGGCTCGACGACCCGACCATGGCCCATATCCCGATGGGCATCTTCCGTAACGTCGCACAGCCGACCTACGAAGACCTCGTGCACGCCCAGATCGACGGCGTCGTCAACGCCGCCGGTGGCAGCGCAACCGACGCCGACCTCGGGGCCCTTCTGATGGGCAACGACACCTGGACAGTCGCCGATTGACCGAGCTCTCCACCAGCGGCGGGCAGAACGCCAGCGACGGGCAGGACGCACGACGCGGCACGGCATACGGCGCTGGAGCTTATGCGATCTGGGGAGCATTCCCCCTGTACTTCCACCTGCTCGCACCGGCCGGCGCGTGGGAGATCTTGGCCCACCGCATCCTGTGGACCCTGCTCTTCTGCGCGGCGGTTCTTGCGGTCCGGCGCGAGTTCGCATGGAGCCGGTCGGTGTTCGGCAACCCCCGAATGCTAGGGGCTGTCACGCTCGCCGGGCTGCTGATCGGTGTCAACTGGGTCATCTATGTGGCCGCCGTGGTGGCGCACCACGTCACCGAAGCGTCATTGGGCTACTTCCTCAACCCGATCGTGACGGTGGCGATCGGCGTGATCGTCCTGCGCGAACGGCTTCGCACTCTGCAGTGGCTCGCCGTGGCGATCGGGCTGGCGGCCGGGGTCTACCTCACGATCGACTTCGGACGCCCGCCGTGGATCGCTCTGAGCCTGGCGTTCTCGTTCGCGCTCTATGGGCTGATGAAGAAGCGACTCGGCACCTCGCTCGGCGCCTTTCAGAGCCTGACCTCGGAGACGGCGGTGCTGGCCCCGATCGCGATCGTCATCCTCGTGTCGCTCAGCACCCAGGGCGAGACGACCTTCACGGCCGAATCTCCGAGCCATCCGCTGCTCCTGGCGTCAGCCGGCGTCGTGACTGCCGTACCGCTCCTGCTCTTCGCGGCGGCGGCCAGGCGGGTGCCGCTCGTGACCATCGGCCTCCTGCAGTTCATCACGCCCGTCCTGCAGCTGCTCTGCGGCGTGCTGCTCCTGGGCGAGTCCATGAAGACCAGCCGCTGGATCGGCTTCGGCATCGTCTGGATCGCCCTGCTGGTGTTGACGCTCGACTCGATCCGGTCAGTGCGCACCCGTCGCCGGATGGCCGACGCAGCCGAGGGCGCAGCCGTCTGAGTCACTGGGGTTTCTTGAGCTGCTGAGGTTCTGAGCTGCCCAAGGTCTAGCCAGCGCGGTTGACGACGCTTTCGACCAGGGCCGACAGGGCCGTGATGGCGTCGTCAGCGGGTGAGCCCGACGGGAGCCCGACGGCGAGGGGCGCTAGCAGCTGCTGCGCCTCTCGGGCCACGTCGTACGTTCGCTCACGCGCCTGGCCCATCGCCGGGTGGGCTCGCAGCAACCCGAGGGCCTCGGCATGCAGTGCGTCGTCGCGCAGATCGAAGCGGGGGCCGAGCAGCTCTTTGAGCCGGTCATCGTCAGGATCCACCGACTGGCGCACCAGCAGCGTCGGCAGGGTGGCCACGCCTTCACGCAGGTCCGTGCCAGGCGTCTTGCCGGACTCACCCGGCACCGAGGTGACATCGAGCAGATCATCGGCGAGCTGGAAGGCGATGCCGAGCCGCTCGCCGTAACGACGCATGGCGTCGATGGTCTCGGGTGGGCAGCCGCTGAACATGGCGCCGTAGCGCGCAGCCGTCGCGATGAGAACACCGGTCTTGTCGGCAAGGACGCCCAGGTAGTAGTCGATCGGGTCGACATCCTCGGGCACCGGGCGCGCGTCACGGATCTGACCGGAGCACAGGCGCACGAACGTCTGTGCCTGGATTCGGACAGCCTCGGTGCCCAGCCCGGCGACAAGCTCGGACGCCTTGCCGAAGAGCAGGTCGCCGACCAGGATCGCGTTGGAGTTTCCGTAGGCTGCATTGACGCTGACCACACCGCGGCGCAGATCCGCCTCGTCCATCACGTCATCGTGGTACAGCGAGGCGAGGTGGGTCAGCTCGACGCCGGCCGCAGCGGCAACGACGTCATCGTTGATCCCGTCGCCGACCTCAGCCGCGAGCAGCGTGAGCATCGGCCGAAAACGCTTGCCTCCAGCCTCGACCAGATGGGCCGACGCCGCAGCGATGAACGGGTCCTCGTGGTCGACAACCACTCGCAAGAGCTCGTCCACAGCCGCCAGCCCGGCGGTCAACCGCACGGCCAGCTCCGGCGACGCGCTGGGCAGCGCCAGCGTTGGTGACGCGGGAGTCATCGCAGCAACGACGTCATGGCAGGAACAGAGACGAACGGGCCGCGAGGTCCAGCAGCGGAGAGGGAGCAATACCGAGTGCCAGTGTCATGAGGACACCGATCGAAACGGCCACCGTGGTGGCGATGGAGGGCGAGACCGCATGGACCGACTCGCCAGCCGGCTCGGAGAAGTACATGAGCACGATGATCCGGACGTAGACGAACGCGGCGATGGCGCTGGAGAGCACACCAACGACTGCAAGCACCGTCGCACCATGAGCGACCGCGGCCGAGAACACCGCGAACTTGGCCGTGAAGCCAGAGGTCAGCGGGATACCGGCGAACGCGAGCAGCAGGAAGGCAAAGGCACCCGCGACCACGGGGTGGTTCTTGCCCAACCCTGCCCACTGAGACAGGTGCGTAGCCTCCGCGCCGTCATCACGGACCATCGACACGATGGCGAAGGCTGCGATGGTGCTGAAGCCGTAGGCCACCAGGTAGAACAGCACCGACGAGATGCCGACCTTGTCGAACGCGAGCACACCCGTGAGGACGAACCCGGCGTGCGCGATGGACGAGTAGGCCAGCAGTCGTTTGATGTCGGTCTGGGTGATCGCCAGGACCGCGCCGGCGACCATGGTCAGGATGGCCACCGCCCACAGCCCTGCCGTCCAGTCCCAGCGGCTGCCGGCGACACCGACGTAGATGAATCGCAGGATCGCGCCGAAGGCCGCGACCTTGGTGCAGGCCGCCATGAAGCCAGTGACCGGGGTGGGCGCGCCCTGATAGACGTCGGGGGTCCACGAGTGGAATGGCACGGCGCCGATCTTGAACAGCAGCCCGACAAGAACGAGCAGCACGCCCGGGACCAGCAGTCCGTCCATGCCGGACTGCGTACCGATCGCCTTGGCGATGACGCCGAGATTCATCGAGCCGGCGTAGCCGTACAGCAGGGCCGAGCCGAACAGGAAGAACGCCGAAGAGAAGGCCCCGAGCAGGAAGTACTTGAGTGACGCTTCCTGGGAGAGCAGGCGGCGACGACGTGCGAGCCCGGAGAGGATGTAGAGCGGCAGGGAGAGAACCTCCAGCGCCACGAACATCGTCAACAGGTCGCCTGCCGCGGGGAACAACATCATGCCCCCGACCGCGAACAGGGCCAGGGGGAAGACCTCGGTCGTGGTGGCTCCTGCACGGACGGCGGCCGCTTCCTGCGCCGAACCGGGCGCCGAAGCACCCTGAGCAGTGAACGCGTCGGCGCCCACGCCGTCGAAGCGCTCGGCCATGGCCAGGATGCTGAGCGCCGCCAGCACCACGATGGTGCCCTGCAGGAAGAGCGCTGGCCCATCCATGACAACAGCCCCGGCCAGCGTGCTGCCCTGATGGTCAAGGCCGACGATGACCGCTCCCAACGCGCCCAGCAGACCCAGGAGTGCCACGCTGACCTGGACGACGTACCGCTGCGAGCGGGGCGCAAAGGCCTCAACCAGCACCCCGATCATCGCCGTGGCGAAGATGACCAGCATCGGCATGATGGCGCCGTAGTCGATGGTCGTGGCGACGAACTCCGTCGGCAGCCCGGTCAGCCCGGACAGCCCGGTCAGCCCGGTCAGCCCGGTCAGCCCGGACAGGGAGGCGATCACTTGACAGCTCCTTCAGCAGCCGCGGGGTGCGTTGCTACCGGGTCGGTGACGCCGACGTACTGAAGCGTCCTGGCGACTGCGGGGTTGATGACGTCGAGTGCCGGCTTGGGATAGAAGCCCAGGACGATGAACGCCGCGATCAACGGCGCAACGACCCACTTCTCGCGATGGGAGAGATCCGGCGTGCCGGCGGCAGCGTCGGGCTTGGGCCCCGTCATCATCCGCTGGTACATGAGCAGGATGTAGAGCGAGGCCAGGATGATGCCCAAGGTCGCAATCACCGCGGCAACACGGTAGCGCTGGAAGGTCCCCAACAGGACGAGGAACTCGGAGATGAAGGAGTTCAGGCCCGGCAGCGCCAGACCCGACAGACCAGAGATGAGGAAGACGCCGGCGAGCACAGGAGTCACCCGTTGCCAACCCCCGTAGTCGGGGATCCGTTTGCTGCCGCGACGGTGGATGAGCATCCCGGCGACGAGGAACAACGCGGCGGTAGTGAAACCGTGGTTGACCATGTAGAGCGCCGAGCCGGCAGTGCCGGCTGACGTCATGGCGAAGATGCCCAGCACGATGAACCCGAAGTGGCTGACCGAGGTGTAGGCGATCAGGCGCATGATGTCCGTCTGGCCGATCGCCAGCAGCGCGCCATAGATCACCGAGATGACGGCCAGCACGATGATCGCGGGAGTGGCCCACTTGCTGGCCTCGGGGAACAGCTGCAGGCAGAAGCGGATCATCCCGTAGGTGCCGACCTTGTCCAGGACACCGACCAGGAGTACCGCCGTGGCCGGGCGAGCCTCAGTGGCGGCATCCGGCAGCCAGGTGTGGACCGGCCACATCGGCGCCTTGATGGCGAAGGCAAAGAAGAACCCAAGGAACATCAGGCGCCCGGGAGTCTGGTCGAGCTTGAGGCCCGTCAGCTTCTGGACCAGGAAGCCATCGGTGCCGCCGGGACCGTAGTGGTAGAGCGCGATGACAGCCACCAGCATGACCAGCCCGCCGAGCAGGGAGAACAGCAAGAACTTCACCGCGGCATACTGCCGGCGAGAACCGCCGAAGGAGCCGATCAGGAAGTAGACGGGGATGAGCATCGCCTCGAAGAAGACGTAGAACAAGAACACATCGGTCGCGGAGAAGACACCGATCATGAATGTCTCGAGGACCAGCATCAGCGCGAAGTAGGTCTGTTGGCGCCTGCCGATCTCGGGGACGTCATTCCACGCGGCGAGGACGCAGACCGGCACGAGGATCGCAGCCATCACGATCAGGACGAGCGCGATGCCGTCCACGCCAACGGCGTAGCTGACGCCGAACTGCCCGATCCAGGAATGCTGCTCCTGGAACTGGAACTGGAGGTTCGAGCCCACCTTGAACTGCAGTGCCGCAGCGACCGTGAACAGGAGCGCGACGACGGAGAACCCGAGCGCGATCTGTTTGGCCCGGTCGGCCAGGCTCGCGGGCAGGAAGGCAACGACGAGCGCACCCACCAGCGGGATCAGGCCGATCGTGGTCAGCCACGGAAAACTGGACATCACTGCACCACCCACACGGCACCGAGGATCACGACGACGCCAAAGAGCATCGTCAAGGCATACGAACGCACGAAGCCGTTCTGGACTCGGCGAAGACGCGACGAGGATCCGCCGATGAGAGCGGCCACCGAGCCGACCGCCCCGTCAACACCCTTGTTGTCGAAGAACACCAGCGAACGGGTCAGGTGCAGACCCGGTCGCATCAGCACGGCCTCGTTGACGGCGTCCTGAAAGAGGTCCTGGCGCGCAGCCCGTGTGGGCAGCGAGCCCACTGGCGCCACCACAGGAACCTCTTCGCGCCAGTAGCGCATCCAGGCGAGACCCAGCCCCGCGGCAACGACCAGCAGCGTCAGGGTCGTCAGCACGGGCACGGCGATCACCGGGCTCTCGCCCTCGACGTGAACGCCGACGACCGGCTCGAGCCAGCTCTGGATGGCGCCGGTCGGGCCGAGGATCAGACCCATGAACGCCGACCCCGCGGCAAGAACCACCATGGGAATGGTCATCGACCTGGGCGACTCGTGCGGGTGCGCATCCTTGGGCCAGCGCTTCTTTCCATGGAACGTCATGAAGAACAGCCGCGACATGTAGAACGCGGTGACGCCGGCGCCGATCAGCGCGGCGAAGCCGAAGATCCATGGCCGCCAACCCTCGCCGATGAACGCCGCCTCGATGATCTTGTCCTTGGACCAGAAGCCGGAGAAGGGCGGCACGCCGAGGATGGCCAGCCAGCCCAGGCCGAAGGTGACCCAGGTGACCTTCATGGCACCGGACAGGTTGCCGAACCGGCGCATGTCGACCTGGTCGTCCATGCCATGCATCACCGAGCCGGCGCCGAGGAACATGCCGGCCTTGAAGAACCCGTGGTTGAGCAGGTGGAAGATCGCGAAGGCGTAACCGACCGGGCCCAGCCCGGCGGCGAGCATCATGTAGCCGATCTGGCTCATCGTCGAGGCTGCGAGCGCCTTCTTGATGTCGTCCTTGGCGCAGCCGACGATCGCCCCGAACAACAAGGTGATGGCGCCGACGATGACCACGAACGTCTGCGCGGTCGGCGATGCCTCAAAGATCACGTGGCTGCGCACCACCAGGTAGACACCGGCGGTGACCATGGTCGCGGCGTGGATCAGCGCGGACACCGGCGTCGGGCCGGCCATCGCGTCGCCCAGCCAGCTCTGCAGGGGGAACTGCGCCGACTTGCCGCAGGCTGCCAGCAGCAACATCAGGCCGATGGCCGTCAGAGAGGCCGCGTTTGCGCCCCCGACCGCCGCGTTGACACCTGAGAAGCTGACCGTGCCGAACGTGGCGAACATGAGCATCATCGCGACGGTCAGGCCGAAGTCACCGACCCTGTTGGCGATGAACGCCTTGTTGGCTGCTGTGGCGAAAGTCGGGTTGTGGTTCCAGAAACCAATGAGCAGGTATGACGCCAGGCCCACGCCCTCCCAGCCCACGTAGAGCAGGAGGTACGAGTCGGCCAGGACGAGCAGCAGCATGGCCGCGACGAACAGGTTCAGAAAAGCGAAGAACCGGCGCTTCTCCGGATCGTGCGCCATGTAGCCCAGGGAGTAGACCAGAATCAGCGAACCGACGAACGTGACCAGCAGCACGAAGGCCATGGAGAGCGGGTCGACGAGCATCCCCGCCTCGACCTGGAAGCTCCCGGCCGGCACCCAGGAGAACAGGTGCAGGCTCTGCGCACGCTCCGCATCCGAGCGACCGAGCATCGCGAAGAAGATCAACGCCCCGAGACCGAAGCTGGCCCAGGACAGGCCGGTTGCCAGGGCAGGTCCGAACGCGTTGGTCCGCCACCCGCCGAACAGGAGGATGGCCGCGCCAAGAAGCGGAAGAGCGACCAACAGCCACGCCAGGGAGGTCATCCCCGAGGCAGGCTGTATGACGTCTGCGTTCGCCAGCGCGCCCAGATGCCCAGCGGAAAGTTGCACCAGATGCATGTTGTGCCCCTTACAGCTTCAGCAGATTGGCGGCGTCGACGGAAGCCGACCGACGAGCCCGGAAGATGGCCATGATGATGGCGAGCCCCACCACGACCTCGGCGGCGGCGACGACCATCACGAACAGCGCGATGACCTGGCCATCCAGGGTCCCGTGCATCCGGGCGAAGGTCACGAAGGCCAGGTTGGTCGCGTTCAACATCAGCTCGACCCCCATGAACACCACGATCGCGTTGCGACGGACGAGCACTGTGGCGGCCCCGATCGCGAACAAGAGCGTCGACAGGTAGATGTAGTTGACCAGGCTCATCGGTTGGTCCCCTCCTCGATGTCGCGCTGGATGGCCTTCCGCGCGTCGGTGAAGGGCTCCGTGCCGTTGACCTGCCCACGCGCGGTGAGCACTCGCGATACAGACAGGTCGCTGGGCGTTCCATCAGGAAGCAGAGCCGGAGTATCGACTGCGTTGCGGCGGGCATAGACACCCGGCGCCGGCAGCCCGGCGAGGTTCTTGCCCTGCCGGAAGCGCCGTTCGGACCACTGGCGCTGGGTCGGGCGGGGAGTCAGACGTTCACGGTGAGCCAGAACCATCGCCCCGAGGGCCGCCGTGATCAGCAGTGCGCTGGTGATCTCGAAGACCCAGACGTACTTGCCGAAGATCAGGTTGGCCACGCCGGTGACGTTGCCGTCCGCGTTTGCCTTGGCCAGGCCGACCGGGCTGGCAAAGGTCACGGAGCCGATCGCCGCGATCAGGACGACCCCGAGTCCGACGGCGAGCACGAAGCCTGCCACCTTCTGGCCCCTGATCGTCTCGACGAGGGAGTCGGACGAGTCGACGCCGATCAGCATGAGCACGAAGAGGAACAGCATCATGACCGCGCCGGTGTAGACGAAGATCTGCACGATCCCGAGGAAGTCGGCGTTCTGGGCGACGTAGAAGACACCCAGGTTGATCATGACCAGTGCCATGCCGAGGGCCGCGTGGACTGCCTTCTTGGCAAAGATCAGGCCGAGGGCAGCCACCACGCTGATGGGTGCCAGGACCCAGAACAGGACTGCTTCACCACCGCTGGTCATCGGGTACTCGCCTCTGTTGATGGGGCCCCTGTTGATGCAGCCTCTGTTGAAGGATCGGCTGGTGGGCCAGCGGCTGACACGGTGGCCGAGGCCAGATCAGCCTCGCGGGCGTCGGCCCACACAATCTGTTCGGGCGTGGCCCTGGCCACCTTGCCCTGGTAGTAGTCGCGTTCCTCCAGGCCGGCCACCATCGGGTGCGGTGGTGACGCCATGCCCTCCTGGATGGGAGCAAGGAGCTGGCCCTTCTCGTAGATCAGCTTGCTGCGCTGGTCGGAGACAAGCTCGTAGAAGTTGGTCATCGTGAGCGCGCGGGTGGGGCATGCCTCGATGCACAGGCCACAGAAGATGCAGCGCAGGTAGTTGATCTGGTAGACGCGTCCGTAGCGCTCACCGGGTGAGAACCGGCCACCGCCGCCCGCACTGTCATCGTTGGCGGCACCCTCGACGTAGATGGCGTCGGCCGGGCACGCCCAGGCACACAGCTCGCACCCGATGCACTTCTCGAGGCCGTCCGGGTGCCGGTTGAGCTGGTGGCGACCGTGGAATCGAGGCTGGGTCGGACGCTTGACCTCGGGATACTCCTCGGTCTCGAGCTTGCGGAACATCGTCGCGAACGTGACGCCGAAACCGGCGACAGGGGCGAACAGCTCGGAGAGGAAGCTGGCCTTCTTCTGCTCGTCAGCCACGGGGGGCCTCCTCATCGGCCGGTTCAGCATGGCCGGAGATGGCCCATGTCGGGGCACCGAGAAGGCTGGGCTCACTCGGATCGAGCGCCACTTGGCCGGGTTCGCGCAGGCGCTGGCCGGGCAGAGGGGGGATCGGGTAGCCGCCCGCGAACGGGTCTATCTCCTCCGGGCGCTCGACCGGGACGGCGTCAGCGGCACGCTTGCCGTCCCAGACCCAGGCGACGGCAAGAGCAATGACGGCGATCACGCCAATGATGATGACCGTGGCCGTCCGGGTGCTCTCACCGAAGAAGGCCAGTTGCGCGCCACGGATGAACGCCACCGCGACGACCCAGAGCAGGGTCACCGGGATGAGGAACTTCCAGCCGAAACGCATGAACTGGTCGTAGCGCACCCGCGGGAGCGTCCCGCGCAGCCAGACGAAGAAGAACATGAAGAGCCACAGCTTGATGACGAACCAGAGCAGCCCCCACCAGCCCTCGTTGAACATCCCGTCGTTGATCGCGGCGATGCCCGGAGGTGCCTGCCAGCCGCCCATGAACATCGTGGTCGCCAGCGCTGAGACGGTGAACATGTTGATGTACTCACCGAGGAAGAACATCGCGAACCTCATCGAGCTGTATTCCGTGTGGAAACCACCGGTCAGCTCGCCCTCGCCCTCAGCGAGGTCGAAGGGCAGCCGGTTGGTCTCGCCGAGCATGCACACCACATAGACCAGGAACGAGAAGAACGCCGGGATGATGAACCACAGGCTCTTTTGCGAGGCGACGATCTGTGAGGTCGACATCGAGCCGCTGTACAGGAAGATGGCGACCAACGAGAGGCCCATGGCGATCTCGTAGGAGATGACCTGAGCCGTGGAGCGCAGCCCACCCAGTAGCGGGTAGGTGGAACCTGAGGACCAGCCGGCCAGGACGATGCCGTACACACCGACCCCGGCAACGGCGAGCACCAGCAGGACGGCGACCGGGGTATCGGTCAGCTGCAACGGCGTCCGGTGCCCGAACATGGAGATCATCGGGCCCATCGGAATGATCGCGAAGGACACGAAGGCCATGGTGCCGGCGATGATCGGCGCTAACAGAAAGACGGCCTTGTCGGCCTTGTCGGGGATCAGATCCTCCTGGAGGACCAGCTTGATCCCGTCCGCCACAGTCTGCAGCAGACCGAATGGACCTGCACGGTTTGGCCCGGGGCGCTGCTGCATGCGGCCGATGACACGCCGCTCGAACCAGATGACGATCACGACGTTGATCAGCAGGAACACGAAGACGAACAACGCCTTGACCAGCGAGAGCCACCACGGGGTGTCGCTGAAGTCCGCCGCCGGGTTGTCGGTGGAGGCGAGCGCCGGCGCGATCGTGTCGACACCGGTCTGAACGACTGTTGTGAACGAAGAGGTCAGGCTCATTCGGCACCGCCCTTGGTCAGAGAGACCACGGCGCCGGCGTCGACGCCAAGCGTCGATCGCACCGCGGACCCAGGAGAGTTGGTTGGCAGCCAGATGACGTGATCAGCCATCTCCGTAATGGTGAGGGGAACCGTGATGGCGCCCGAGCCGACGCTGACGCGCACGGGGTCTCTGTCGGCCAGACCGAGGGATGCGGCGGTCTTCGCCGAGAGCAACGCCTGCGCCTTGGGTGCGGTGCCGGCCAGGAACGGCTCGCCGTCCTGCATGCTCCCTGAGTCCAGCAGGTGGTGCCAGGTGGCCAGCACGGCCTGCCCGGCATCCAGCAATGGAACCTCGACCGCCTCGAACGCCGGCACAGCCGCGCGGTCGCCAGTCCACGGACCGAGGGCCCGCATGTCGGTGCGGACGGCCTCCAGCGTGCGGACTCCGAGGTCCTCGCCCATCTCGCCGGCAAGCAGGTCCAGGACGCGGTGGTCGCTCATGGCGCTGGACGTCAGCGCCGTCTCGAAGGACCGAACCCGACCCTCCCAGTCGATGAAGGTGCCGGACTTCTCCTGATGGGCTGCCACCGGCAGGACCACATCGGCGAGGTCGGTGACTGCGCTCCGGCGAATCTCGAGGGACACCACGAAGCACCTGGTCAGCGCATCGAGCACGTCACCAGAGCCGACCAGATCCGCTGGGTCGACACCGCCGACCAGCAGACCACCGAGCCGGCCGGAGCTGGCCGCCGCGATGATGGCCGAGGTGTCGCGCCCGACCTTGTCGGGCAGTCCAACCACATCCCACGCCGCACCGACCTCGGCGCGAGCCCGGGACTCGGTGACCGGACGACCCCCGGGTAGCAGGTTGGGCAGCGCACCGCTCTCGAGCGCACCACGCTCTCCTGCGCGCCGAGGAATCCAGGCCAGCCTGGCACCTGTGGACGACGCCAGCGCCGCAGCACCGGACAGCCCGCCGGGGACGGTCGCCAGACGCTCGCCCACCAGAATCATGGCGCCGCCGTTCGCGAGAGCGGCTGACGCTGCCGCGACAGCCACCATGGTCGGACCACCTGCGGGCTTGGCCAGCTTGGCACCCTCGATCAGCGCCTGCAGAACCTCGGCTTCGGTGCCAGGGGCGGCGGTGATCACGGTGCCATCAAGCTTCTTCAGACCGTTCGACGCGAGCGGGGCGACCGCGAATACAGCGGTGCGGTGCTTGCGAACCGCCTTGCGCAGTCGCAGGAAGACCATCGGCGACTCGTCCTCAGGCTCGAAGCCCACGAGCAGCACGGTCGTGGCGGCCTCGAGATCGGCATACGTCACCGACCCGCCGTTGGCATCAGCCGATGGGCCGGTGGCCACGACGTTGCTGGCCAGGAACTCGGCCTCCTCGACCGAGTGAGGTCGGGCACGGAAGTCGATGTCGTTGGTTTGCAAGGTGATTCGTGCGAACTTGCTGTAGGCGTAGGCATCCTCACCGGACACCCGGCCGCCGACGAGCACGCCGACGCCCTTGGCGTCGCGGGCGGCGGTGAGGCCGCGGGCAGCCGCGTCCAGCGCCTCCGGCCACGAGGCCACGTGCAGGGCGCCATCGTCGCCGCGGACCAGCGGGTCGGTGATGCGGTCGGTGCCGGTGGCGTAGGTGAACGCCCATCGACCCTTGTCGCAGTTCCACTCCTCGTTGACCGCGGGGTCGTTGGCTGCCATGCGGCGCAGCACCGAGCCCCTACGGTGGTCGGTGCGCATCGCGCAGCCGCTCGCACAGTGCTCGCACACGCTCGGTGTGGAGACGAGGTCGAAGGGTCGCGAGCGGAAGCGGTAGGCCGCGCCGGTGAGCGCGCCGACCGGGCAGATCTGAATCGTGTTGCCCGAGAAGTAGGACTCGAACGGCTTGTCCTGGAAGATGCCGATCTGTTGCAGGGCACCACGCTCGACCAGAGCGATGAACGGGTCACCGGCGATCTGGTCGGAGAACCGGGTACAACGGGCGCAGAGCACACAGCGTTCGCGGTCGAGCAGCACCTGCGAGGAGATGTTGACGGGCTTGGGGTAGGTGCGCTTGATGTCCTCGAAGCGGCTTGTCGGCCGCCCGGTGGACATGGCCTGGTTCTGCAGGGGGCACTCGCCGCCCTTGTCGCAGACCGGGCAGTCGAGCGGGTGGTTGATCAGCAGGAGCTCGATCAGGCCGCTCTGGGCCTTGTCGGCGACCGGAGAGGTGTGCTGCGACTTGACCGCCATACCCTCGCTGACCGTGGTGGTGCAGGAGGCCATTGGCTTGGGCATGGGCCGAAGCGAGCCGTCTGGTGCCGGAGTGGCCACCTCGACCATGCATTGGCGACAGGCGCCCACGGGCTCGAGCAGCGGGTGGTCGCAGAACCGCGGGATCTGTATGCCGATCCGCTCGGCAGCGCGGATCACGAGGGTGCCCTTGGGGACGCTGACGTCGACCCCGTCGATGGTCAGGTTGACCAGGTCCGTGGGGGTGGCAGGGATCGTCGATGATGAGGTGACGGTCATGCGGACACGGTCTCCTTCGCGAACAGCGTCGAGGCGGCCGGTGGGAACAGCTCCGCGGCGGGGGTGGTCATACCCGCCTCGAACTCCTCGCGGAAGTACTGGACCGCGGAGGTGATGCAGCTGGTCGCTCCGTCGCCGAGCGGGCAGAACGCCCGGAAATAGATGTTGTCGCAGATGTCCAGCAGCTTGTCGATGTCATCCTTGGTGCCTTGACCGAGCTCGAGTCGCGCCATGATCTGCTTGAGCCAGAACGTGCCCTCCCGACACGGCGTGCACTTGCCGCAGGACTCGTGGGCGTAGAAGTCCGTCCAGCGCGACACCGCCCGAACCACCGACACCGTCTCGTCGAAGATCTGCAGGGCACGCGTGCCGAGCATCGACCCGGCCGCGGCGACGGACTCGAAGTCGAGCGGCACGTCGAGGTGCTGGTCGGTGAACATCGGCGTGGACGAGCCACCCGGGGTCCAGAACTTCAGCTTCTTGCTCGGGTCGCGCATCCCGCCGGCCATCTCGAGCAGCTCCCGCAGGGTGATGCCCAGCGGCGCTTCGTACTGACCGGGACGGGCAACGTGGCCGGAGAGGCTGAAGATGCCGAAGCCGGTCGACTTCTCGGTGCCCATCTCGGCGAACCACTTGGCACCGTGAAGCAACATCGGAGGGATGGACGCAATGGACTCGACGTTGTTGACAACGGTCGGCCGCGCATAGAGACCGGCGACGGCAGGGAACGGCGGCTTGAGGCGCGGTTGCCCGCGACGACCCTCGAGGGAGTCCAGCAGCGCGGTCTCCTCACCGCAGATGTACGCGCCGGCGCCGGCGTGCACGGTGATGTCCAGGTCGAAGCCGCTGCCAAGGATGTTCTTGCCCAGATAGCCTGCGGCGTAGGCCTCTTCGACCGCGCGCAGCAGTCGGCGATAGACGTGGACCACCTCGCCGCGCAGGTAGATGAAGGCATGGTTGCAGCCGATGGCGAACGAGGTGATGACCATGCCCTCGATCAGGAGCTGCGGCGACGCCATCATCAACGGGATGTCCTTGCAGGTGCCCGGCTCGGACTCGTCGGCGTTGACGACGAGGTAGCGGGGGCCACCGTCAGGGGCAGGAAGGAAGCCCCATTTCATGCCGGTCGGGAAGCCCGCACCGCCACGACCACGCATACCGGAGTCCTTGGCCATCTGCACCAGATCGGCCGGTGGCATCGTCACGGCCTTCTTCAGCGCCTGGTAGCCGTCGTACCTCTCGTAGGTCGCCAGCGTCCAGGACTGGGGCTCGTCCCAGGTCTTGGTGAGGATCGGGGTCAGCTGCGTGCTCACTTCTTCTTCGCCTTCCCGGCGCCCTTGGGCGGATCGAACAGCGTGTCGGTGGTCGGGGCCGTGTCGGCTGCCGGAGCCGCCTTTGTCTTCGGCGCCGCCTTGGCCGCCGGAGCAGCCTTCGTCCTCGGAGCCGCCGTTGCCTCCTTGGCCGCTGGCGTCTTCGTCGCGGACTGGGCCCTGGCGACCTTGAAGCCCTCAAGTGACGCCGGACCCGCACCGACGCCCTCGTCGGCTAAGCCGTCATGGAAACCGGCCAGCACCCGCGAGACCTCTTTGAAGCTGCAGACCTTTGACGCCCCGCGCGTGGGAGTGACGGACAGGCCGGAGCGCAGGTCGTCGACCAGCTGGCGGGTGGACTGGGGCGTCTGGTTGTCGAAGAACTCCCAGTTGGCCATGACCACAGGCGCGTAGTCACAGGCAGCGTTGCACTCGATCCGCTCCAGCGTGACCAGGCCGTCAGCGGTGGTCTCGTCGTGACCAATGCCCAGATGGGCGCTCACGAAGTCCCAGATCTCGTCGCCGCCCATGATCGCGCAGAGCGTGTTGGTGCAGACGCCGATCGTGTACTTGCCGTTGGGGTGACGCTTGTACTGCGAGTAGAAGGTCGCCACGCCACTCACCTCGGCGCCGGTCAGACCCAACAGATCGGCGCACAGCTCGATGCCACGGGGAGAGACGAACCCGTCGACGGACTGCACCAGGTGCAGCAGGGGCAGCAGGGCGGAGCGAGCCTGCGGGTAGCGCGCGATGACCTCAGCAGCGTCGGCCCGCAGCGAGGTCAGGACGTCGGCCGAGTAGGCGTCGGTGTCCGATGACGGCACCACGCCGTAGTTCGGACTGCCGTCGGTGCTGATCATCGGTCCACGCCTCCCATCACGGGGTCGATCGAGGCAACCGCCACGATGACATCCCCCAGCTGGCCGCCTTCGCACATCGCGGAGAAGGCCTGGAGGTTGTTGAACGAGGGTTCACGGAAGTGCGCCCGGTAAGGACGGGTGCCACCGTCTGAGACCACGTGCACACCGAGCTCGCCCTTAGGCGACTCCACCGAGGCATAGGCCTGGCCGGGTGGAACGCGGAAGCCCTCGGTCACGAGCTTGAAGTGGTGGATCAGGGACTCCATCGAGGTGCCCATGATCTCGCGAATGTGGTCCAGGCTGTTGCCCATCCCGTCGCTACCGATCGCGAGCTGTGCCGGCCAGGCGATCTTCTTGTCCTCGACCATGACCGGGCCGGGGGTGTTCTGCAGCTTGTCCGCGGCCTGCTCCACGATCTTGAGGGACTCGTACATCTCCTCCATGCGGACCCGCATCCGACCATAGGCATCGCAGGTGTCGCGCACCGGCACATCGAACTCGTAGTTCTCGTAACCGCAGTACGGGTCGGACTTGCGCAGGTCGTGCGGCAGACCAGTAGAGCGCAGTATGGGTCCCGTGACGCCCAGGGCCATGCAACCGGTGAGGTCGAGGTAGGCGATGTTCACCATGCGTCCCCTGACGATCGGGTTCTCGTTGAGCAGTCGCTCGAGCTCGCCGATGCCGCGACGGAGAAGCGGGATGGTGTCACGGACCTTGTCGATCGCGCCCGGAGGCAGGTCCTGCGCCACGCCACCGGGTCGGACGAAGGCATGGTTCATCCGCAGGCCGGTGATCATCTCGAAGATCGCCAGGATGCGCTCACGCTCACGGAAGCCGATCGTCATGACCGTGGTCGCACCCAGCTCCAGGCCACCGGTGGCTAGGGCCACGAGGTGGGAGGCGACGCGGTTGAGCTCCATCAGGAGCACGCGGATGATCGTGGCGCGCTCGGGAATCTGGCCGGTGATGCCGAGCAGCTTCTCGACGGCCAGGCAGTAGGCCGTCTCGTTGAACAGCGGCGCGACGTAGTCCATGCGGGTGCAGAACGTCACACCCTGGGTCCAGGTGCGGAACTCCATGCTCTTCTCGATGCCGGTGTGCAGATAGCCGACGCCCGCCTTGGCCTCGGTGACGGACTCGCCGTCCAGCTCGATGATCATGCGCAGGACGCCGTGCGACGAGGGGTGCTGCGGACCCATGTTGACGACGATCCGCTCCTCGTGGAGGGAGGCTGCCTCATCGACGATGGCGTCCCAGTCCCCGCCGGAGGCGTAGACGTGAGCGCCTTCGGCGTCCTTGGCGTCAGCCACCGAGGTGGCGTGGATGTCACGCGTCTGTTCGGTCATCAGCTGTACTTCCTGCGCTCGTCCGGCGGCGGGACGGTAGCGCCCTTGTACTCCACGGGGATGCCACCGAGGGGATAGTCCTTGCGCTGCGGGTGACCTTGCCAGTCGTCCGGCATGAACATACGGGTCAGAGCCGGGTGTCCGTCGAAGACGATGCCGAAGAAGTCCCAGGTCTCGCGCTCGTTCCAGTCGTTTGCCGGGTAGACCTCGACGATCGAGGGGATGTGTGGGTCATCGTCGGGGCAGGTGACCTCGAGACGAACTCGTCGGCCGCCGTTGGTGATCGAGAGCAGGTGATAGACGGCGTGCAGCTCGCGGCCGGTCTCCTCCGGGTAATGGACCCCGGAGACACCCAGGCACATGTCGAAACGGAGCGCTGGGTCGTCACGCAGTGCGCGAGCCACGCCCAGGATGTGCTCACGGGCGACGAAGATGGTCATCTCGCCGCGGTCGACCACGACTCGCTCGATGGCTTGCGCGTATGACGCGCTGCCACCCACGAGGGCACGCTCCAGATGGTCGGCGATCTCGTCGAAGTACCCGCCGTAAGGCCGGGCAGCGGCAGCCGGGAAGAGCACGTTGGTGACCAGACCGCCAAACCCGCTGGTGTCACCATCGTCAGACGCGCCGAACATGCCCTGTCGCACATCGATGACCACAGGCTCGGGAGTGGCCCCCTGTGCGGCCGGCAGGTTATCGGGGGTCTCGTCGTCTCTGTTCATGCCAGCAGACCCTTCATCTGATGCGTGGGCATCGCGGCCAGCGCCGCTGCCTCGGCCGCACGAGCCGCGGTGACCCGGTTGACTCCGAGCGGCGTGGCCTGGATCTGCTCGTGCAGCGCGACGCATGCGTTGAGGAACATCTCTGGCCGTGGCGGGCACCCCGGGAGGTAGATGTCGACGGGGACGATGTGGTCGACACCTTGCAGGATGGCGTAGTTGTTGAACATGCCTCCCGAGCTGGCGCAGACCCCCATCGAGATCACCCACTTGGGCTCGGACATCTGGTCGTAGACCTGGCGAAGCACCGGGGCCATCTTCTGGCTGACGCGGCCGGCCACCACCATCAGGTCTGCCGTGCGCGGCGTGGCCTGGAAGTACTCCATGCCGAACCTGGAGACGTCGTAGTCAGGCGAGCCGGCGGCCATCATCTCGATGGCGCAGCAGGCCAGGCCGAACGTCGCGGGCCAGACCGAGTGCATACGGCTGTAGCCGGCGACGTACTCGACCGTGGTCAGCAGGATGCCAGCCGGAACCTTGTCTTCGATACCCATTAGTCAGTCCCCACTCAGTCCCACTCGAGCCCGCCACGACGCCATACATAGGCGTACGCGACGAACACCGTGATGATGAACAGCACCATCTCGACCAGAGCGATCAGCCCCAGCCCCGCGAAGTGCACCGCGAACGGATACAGGAAGACGCTCTCGATGTCGAAGATGATGAAGAGCATCGCGGTCAGGTAGTACTTGATCGGCACCTTGCCGCCGCCGAGAGCCTGAGGCGTGGGCTCGATGCCGCACTCGTAGGCGTCCGCCTTGGCGCGGTTGTAGCGCCTTGGCCCCACGTACGGAAGAAGAAGGACGGAGAGAAGGGCGAAGGCGGCGCCGATCCCCGTCATGAACAACAGCGGAACATACTGGTTGGTCATCTGGACGACCTCGCCTTTCGGTTGCCGACCTGCCCTGTGCGAGGCACCAGCCTAGAGGCGGCACCCAGCCTCATGCCGAGGGGGCCATCTTGGACAGCGCGTTGATCAGCCGGTCGCTGGCGTCGCCACCGTGTGGCTCGGCCAGGTTGGCCATGATCTTGAGCAGGAACTTCATCATCGTGGTGCGTGGCAGGCCGTACTTCACGGCCAGCCGCATGATCTCGGGGTTCCCGATCATCTTGGCAAAACCACGGCCCAGTGTGTAGTAGCCGCCGAGCGCGTCCTTCATCACCCGGGGGTAGGACTGCAGGACCTTCTCGCGCCCTGCGTCGGTCTGTCTCGCGAACGCCTGGGCGATGACCTCGGAGGCCAGGCGACCCGACTCCATCGCGTAGGCGATGCCCTCGCCGTTGAACGGGTTGACCATGCCGCCGGCGTCGCCGACCAGGAGCAGACCCTTGTCGTAGTGCGGCTGCCGGTTGAAACCCATCGGCAGCACGGCGCCACGGACCGGGCTGATCATCGTCTCCTCGTTGAACGTCCACTCGGGCGGCAGCGTGTCGACCCAGCGCTTGAGGATGTCCTTGTAGTCGACGTTGCCGAAAGCAGCAGAGGTGTTGAGGATGCCCAGGCCCACGTTGGAGGTGCCGTCCCCCACGCCGAAGATCCAGCCGTAGCCGGGCAGCAGCTTGTTCTGGCCGTCGTCGCCCTTTGACCGCAGCTCAAGCCACGACTCGAGATAGTCATCGTCGTGGCGGGGGCTCGTGTAGTAGGTGCGGACGGCGACACCCAGCGGGCGGTCCTCGCGTCTGGGCCGATTCATCGACATGCTCAGGCGGCTCGAGTTGCCGTCAGCGGCGACCACGAGCGGGGCCCTGAATTCCATCAGGGGAGCTCCGGTTTCGCGGCCATCGACATCCATCGCCTTGGCCCGGACACCGACGATGGATCCGGTCCGATCGTCGACAATCGGCCCGGTCACGTTCGTGGCCTCGAGCAGGCGGGCACCGTGCTTGACCGCGTGCTTGGCGAGGATGTCGTCGAAGTCCTTCCGGGCGCGAACCAGGCCATATGGCGGGAAGCTCGCCAGGTCCGGCCACGGGAGCTGGAGCCGGACGCCGCCACCGACGATGCGCAGGCCGTGGTTCTTGATCCAGCCGTCTTCCTCAGGCGTGGGGATGCCGAGGGTGATCAGCTCGCGCACGGCCCGGGGGGTCAAACCGTCGCCACAGACCTTTTCGCGCGGGAAGGTGGCCTTCTCGAGCAGCAGGACGTCGAGCCCGGCCATCGCCAGGTAGGCGGCTGTGGACGACCCGGCGGGACCGGCGCCGACGACGATCACGTCGGCAGACTGCACCCGCTCACCCGATGGTGTGGGCAAGGGGGCGCTGCTGGTGATGATGCTGTGACTCACGGGGGCCTCACCGTAGTGATTGCGGCGGAGCTGACAATGGGCTGGCAGCGCTTGTGAAGAACTTCACGAACGAGACGAAACTCTACGTCCTGATCGTGCTCCTGTTCCCATCGTACTTAGTCGGGCCTAAGCACTTGGTCGGGCCGCAGCGCCTCGTCAGACCTCAGCCGGCTTGGTAGCCCTGTGCAGGGCGACGATGCCGCCGGACAGGTTGCGCCAGGCCACGTCCTGCCACCCCGCAGCGGCGATCAGGCGCGCCATACCTGCCTGGTCCGGCCATGCCTGGATCGACTCCGCCAGGTAGACGTAGGAGTCGGGGTTGGAGCTGACCTTGCGGGCGATCGACGGCAGCGCGCCCATCAGGTACGTGGAGTAGACCGTTCGGAAGGCCCTGACGCTGGGGTGGCTGAACTCGCAGATGACCAGCGAGCCCCCCGGTTTGGTGACGCGCAGGAACTCCTCGAGCGCCGCACTGGTCCCCACGACGTTGCGCAGGCCGAACGACATCGTGACCGCGTCGAAGGAGTCGTCGGCAAACGGCAACTTGAGGGCATCCGCGGCGGTGAAGGCCAGGTCCGGTCGGCGCCGGTTGCCGACCCGCAGCATCCCCAGTGAGAAATCGGCCGGTACAACGTGCACACCTGCGTCGGCAAAGGGCTCGCTGCTCGTGCCGGTGCCGGCTGCGATGTCCAGGACCGTGTCGCCGCTCTTGGCACCGACCGCTTCACGTACGAGCCTGCGCCACCGGCGATCCTGGCCCAGGGACAGGACGTCGTTGGTCAGGTCGTACTTCGCGGCGACGTCATCGAACATCGCCGCAACGTCCTGGGGTCGCTTGTCGAGGCTGGCGCGGGTCATGGCTCCATCCTCGCTGATCGTGGTTCCCGTCACCACGGCAGCGGTCGTAGGCTTACTCGCCGTGACCTCCTTGCCGCAGCCCGAGCAGGATCGGCACGCGTCGCCCGCTGCGTCCGTGCCGGCCATTGTGGCCCGCACGGTGGAGATCGACGACCCGGGCGCTTTGCTGTCGCTGCTTCCCGGGTCCCTCTCCCCCGAGCTGGTCTCCACGTGGGTCCGCCGCGGAGAGGGACTGGTCGGCTGGGGCCGTGCGACGGAGTTCCACGCCGGCGGGGCGGGGCGGTTCGCCGAGGCGCAGGCCTGGTGGAAGTCAGTGGTGGAACGCGCCGTCGTACGCGACGACCTGAGCCTGCCGGGCACAGGGCCGGTGGCT
>JABBOX010000246.1 GCA_012927555.1 Phycicoccus sp. | reverse complement strand
TGGGCGATGTCGATCCGGACCGCCGCGCCAGCGCTCAAGTCCATCACCTCACCGTCGACCTGGATAGGCATCGGCTCCAGGTTGGTGAAGCTGTACTGGCGAACGCTGGGCTGTGGCCCGAGGCCGCGCATCGCAGCCTTCAGCGCGATGCCCAGGAGTCGCCACTTTGCCGTGTGCCCGATGGTGATGACCTCGAACCTGCCGTCATCGGGTCGGCTGTCGTCCTCGCTGACGGTGGCGACCTTGGCCATCTGCGAGATGTTCGCGAACACGATGCTGTCGAAGCGCTGACGCGATCCGTTCTCCAGCTGGATCTCGAACGGGCGAAAGCGTGAAAAGGCACGCACGACCGTCAGCGCCTCCTTCAGTGACCCCTTGCCGCCCTTCTCCAGATCGACCGCCACCACTGGTGTCAGGCCCAGGCCGATGTAGGAGTGGGCGTACCTGGTCGTGGGTGCGGATCCCTCCACGGTGAGCTTCAACAGGTCGATCCGGGTGACGGAACCGGCGACGATGGCGTCGGCCAGCGGCTGTTCGCGGGTGGCGCGCCGGTGGTCGTTGGCGTTCCCCGCCGGCAGCACGGCGCAGACAACCGCGTCGTTGCCAGCCTGCATCGTGCCGTCGACGACCTCGTTGTAGCCGCCGTCGCCGCTGACCGACACGAGCAGCGGGCTCCCTGTACGCGCCGCATCCCGCGCCAGATCGCGTGCGTGCCCGGCGTATTCCGTCGGCTGCAGCGTCACCGGAAGGTCGGGCTGCCGCCGCTGCAGCTCGTCGCGTAGCTCCGCCGCCTGCGCCGCGGCGTTCCCGGTGCTGGCGGGGTTGAAGATCAGGATTACACGATCGAAGGGGCGCATCTCCTCACCGTACGGTGATCTCCCAGATTCCCGACACCGTCCGCTTGGTATCCAAGGGACCTTCGACCTTGCCTGCTCGCCTTGGAAGGCAACAGGATGGCCATTCCAGGCAACGGCCTGGCAGGCGCCACCGGAGGGCAGGAAGATGACCCCAGCTGAGACACGGCTGACTCCGCGGAACCAGCAGTCCGGGCCGGGAGGGGGTGACCCGATACCCGCCGTGGTCGTCGAGGGCCTACGCAAGAGCTACGGCGGTGTCGCCGCGGTCGACGGGCTCGATCTCACGATCCAGGCGGGGGAGGTGATCGCCCTGCTCGGTCCGAACGGCGCTGGCAAGACCACCACCGTGGAGATCCTTGAGGGCTACCGCAAGCCCGATGCGGGCACGGTCTCCGTGCTCGGCATGAACCCGCAGACCGGCGGGCGCGCCTTCCGCGAACGGATCGGCGTCGTGCTCCAGGAGGCAGGCTTCGAGGAGCAGTTCAGCCCGCGAGAGCTGATCCGGCTGCACGCGGGCTACTACCCTCACCCGCGGGCGGTCGACGACGTGATCAGCCTGGTCGGGCTCGAGGAGAAGGCCGACGCGCGCGTCAGGACCCTGTCCGGTGGACAGCGCCGGCGGCTGGACCTGGCGCTCGGCATCGTCGGAGACCCGGAGATGCTGTTCCTCGATGAGCCGACCACGGGCTTCGACCCCTCAGCGCGCCGCAAGGCCTGGGACCTCGTCGACCGGCTCCGCGACCTCGGCGCGACCATCCTGCTCACGACCCACTACCTCGACGAAGCCGAGCATCTGGCGGACCGGGTTGTGGTCGTCGACCAGGGCCGGATCGTCGCGCAGGGCACGCCCGAGCAGCTCACCGGGTCCGCCGGCCTCGCGACGGTCATCTCCTTCCGCCTCCCCGAGAACGTGGCAGCCGGAGACCTGCCCGCGATCGGCGAGGACCTTCATATGGCGGGCACTCTGGTCCAGGTTCGCACCCGGTCCGCCACGACCGACGTCAACACGCTCGCCGCGTGGGCGGTCGGCCGCGGCATCGAGCTCGAGAGCCTCACCCTCGCGCGGCCGAGCCTCGAGGACGTCTACCTCGACCTCGTGAAGGAATCGACCGACGAGGAAGACGTGCAGGTCGGGTGATGAGACGTGACGGCGGCATCCTCCTGCGCCAGGTTCGGCACGAACTGGTCAGCTTGCGGCGCAACCCGGTCACTCTGATCCTGAGCATCGGCTTCCCGCTGCTGTTCTTCATCCTCATTGCGGCACTGGTCGGCAACAAGACTATGGACTCACGCAACGGGATCCGCCTCGCCCAGTTCCTGGCCCCCGCCTTCGCCTCGTTCGGCGTCGTCATGGCCACGTTCTCGTTTCTCGCCTTCGGATTTGCCGTGGCGCGCAGCGCGGGCGTGCTCAAGCGCCAGAACGGCACACCGCTGCAGCCTTGGGCGCTGCTCGGCGGGCGGATGGGGGCTGCACTCATCCTGGGCGTCACGGCGACTGTCCTCGTGATCGCCACAGGCGTGGTCTTCTACGACGTCCAGCTGTTCGCTCGCACCCTGCCAGCCGTCATCGTCACCCTGGTGCTCTCGGCCGCGACCTTCAGCGCCTTGGGGCTGGCAGCTGCCGTCCTCCTGCCGACCCCGCAGGCGACCCTTGCAGTGACCAACGGGATCGTCATCCCCCTTTCCTTCTTCTCGGACATCTTCATGTTCTCCGGGTCGCCACCTGCCTGGATGTCGACCCTTGGCTGGGTCTTCCCGCTCAAGCACCTGGTGAACCTTTTCGGCGACGCCCTCAACCCGCGTCTCACGGGCAACGGCTTCCAGCTGGACCACCTCGCCGCGATCCTCGCGTGGGGTGTGGCCGGTGCGCTCGTCGCCGCCTGGGGCCTGCGACGGGAACGCGACCGCGCGACGTCGACTTCGCGCCGGCCCCACCGCCGGACGCCTGCGGCCGATGCCACACCTCGCCGCACCACCTCACCGTCGGCGCTCGCCCTGGTCGGCGGCCAGATCGGGCACGCCAACACGGTGCTGTGGCGGGACTCGTCGTCGGTCTTCTTCGCAGTCGTGTTTCCGGTCCTGCTGGTGGCGATCATCCCCACGGTCAACGGCGGCGGTGACGTCGTGATGTCAAGCGGGCAGATGCTCGGTGCCTTCTTCGCCGCGACGATGGCCGTCTACGGCGCGGCCGTGACGGCATACGTCAACATGCCGCAAGGGCTGGCCGAAGCCCGCGAACTGGGCGTGCTCAAGCGGGTGCACGGCTCCCCGCTCCCGACGTTGGCCATGTTGGTCGGGCGGGTCGCCGCCGCATTGGTGGTCGCCCTGCTGACACTGGCAGCCATCTACACGCTCGCGGGGTTCATGTACGGGGTGGGGATTCCGCCAGCGTGGCCGGCAATGCTCCTGACATTCGTCGCCGCCACCATCTGTTTCGCTGTGCTCGGGCTCGCGGTCATGTCCCTCATCCGCTCGGCCGAGGCTGTCATCGGCGTAGCGCTCGGCACGCTCCTCCCGCTGTGCTTCATCTCCGACGTGTTCGTCAATGGCGCCACGTTCCCGCCCTGGCTCGACCACATCTCCTGGTTCTTCCCGCTGCGCCACGCCACCGGAGCGATGACCACCGCCGCATCGACCAACGTCGTCGGCTCCGGTCTGTCCTGGGATCACCTGGGGGCGTTGCTGGCCTGGACACTCGCGGGGCTGATCGTGGTGGCCTGGCGGTTCAGCTGGGTGAACCTTGAGTCCGGTCGACGTCGCCGCTCGGCCAAACCTGGCGTCGCGCCGCTAGCCCAGGGCCGTGCCGCCGGGTAGCGCTCGCCCGCATGGTCGGGCCACGACCACAGGCTGACCTAGCTGTACTGACCACAAAGGTTAGGTACGCGGTCGGCTGGTGATTTGCCTCCGAGTGCGGTGTGGCCGCGGTGATGATTGTAGGTGTGGATGAACGCGGGGT
>JABBOX010000070.1 GCA_012927555.1 Phycicoccus sp. | reverse complement strand
GTCGCGTAAGAGGGCTTCTGCGGGTTCGTCGGTGGTGGCGGTCTGGACCGGGATCATGAGGGTGACGGTGGTGGTCACCTGCACGTTGGTGAGCATCAGGTCGACCAGGGCGTCGGCCCGACACTGTTCCAGGGTGCGGGCCGGGTCGTCGCCGTGCGCCTGGTGGGCCAGCTCGTCGATAGCAGCCCAGCATGCGGCGGAGTCGGCCGCGGGCAGGGAGGCGACCCAGGTCGTCAGGCCGGGCACGTGGGAGGGGTAGGCGTGGACGAACCGGGTCAGGCGTTCCTTGGCGGCCTTGACCCGCAGCGCGTCGGCGTCGACGCGTCCCAGGACCCGGCGGACTCGTTTGGTGACCGCCCCGGGGGATTCGGTCAGCACGGCGGGGTGGATCACGGCTTCGACGGCCGCGCACGACGCGGGGCTGGCCTCGGACAGCTCGGTGGCGATGATCGTGGCCCGCCAGGAATCCAGGTCACCGGCGGCCATCGCCGCCAGGGTGACCGGCAGCTTCGCGGCCAGCGCCGCGGCGGTGGCGACCTTGCGGTCGGCCGCGACCGGCCCCATCGCCAGCGCAGGCCCGAAGGCGGCGGCGGCGAACTCGCTGACATGACCCAGGCCGTGTTCGATCTCGGCCCAGGCGCCGGTGCCGTCTCGCTCTTCTTCCCGGGCGGCATATTGCGCCACCCGCAGCACTTGGACCGCGGCGGCTGCGTTGATGACCTGTTGGGCGCCGTCGACCTCGGCGGCGAGGTCGACGCACGCCAGGTAGGTGGCCCCGGTTTGGGCGTCCTCGAAGGCCTCACGCATGAGCGTGAGTGCCTGTGAGAACTTGTCGAACATGTGTTCGAGTGTACGCCAGCTGACCGACAACCACAAGCCCAATCCACAACGAATCTCCTTGCAACACAAGCGATTTCATGCCAGCAGGCGGCGACCGAGACTGCCCCAGTCCACCCTCCGTCAGGCCATCCCGCCACGGCGGTCTCGCTTCGTCCGAAGGACACGTGCCTGCGGCGTACGCTGGAGGTCTGCCTCTCGTGCGCGTCAACCTGGGGCTACCTGTTTGCCACACGGACACGCCAAGGGAGCTTTTTTGTGAGCGTCGCACCGGACGGTCGTCGCATGTTGCGCGTCGAGGCCCGTAACGCGGAGACGCCGATCGAGCGCAAACCTGAGTGGATCCGCACCACCGCCAAGATGGGGCCGGAATACACACGGCTCAACTCGATGGTGAAGACTGGGGGCCTGCACACGGTCTGCCAGGAGGCCGCCTGTCCCAACATCTTCGAGTGCTGGGAAGACAAGGAAGCGACCTTCCTGATCGGCGGCGAACAGTGCACAAGGCGATGCGACTTCTGCCAGATCGACACCGGCAAGCCTGACGACCTCGACCGTGACGAGCCGCGACGGGTTGCCGAGTCCGTCCTGCAGATGGGGCTTCGCTACGCCACGATCACCGGTGTCGCGCGCGATGATCTCGAGGACGGCGGGGCGTGGCTCTATGCCGAGACCATCCGCATGGTCCACCAGCTCAACCCGGGCACCGGCGTCGAGATCCTGGTTCCCGACTTCAACGGCGTCCCAGATCTTGTCGGCCAGGTCCTTGACGCCAAGCCCGAGGTTTTCGCGCACAACGTCGAGACGGTCCCGCGCCTCTTCAAACGGATCCGACCAGCGTTCAGCTATCAACGCTCGCTGGACGTCATCACCATGGGCCGCGACGCCGGCCTGGTGACCAAGTCCAACCTGATCCTGGGGATGGGCGAGGAAGAGCAAGAGATCGAGCAGGCCCTTCGCGACCTGCACGCCGCAGGCACCGACCTCATCACGATCACGCAGTATCTTCGCCCCTCGTCGCGCCACCACCCCATCGACCGCTGGGTCAAGCCGGAGGAGTTCGTCCGGTGGTCCGACCTCGCCGAAGAGATCGGCTTCAAGGGCGTGATGAGCGGACCACTCGTGCGTTCGTCATACCGCGCGGGCCGGTTGTGGGCCCAGGCAATGAAGCGCTGGAGTCGCCCCGTGCCCGAACATCTGTCACACCTCGTGGCCAGCTCCTACAGCCCAGCCCGCCAAGAGGCTGCCACGCTCCTCCAGCGTCACCTCACCGACGTCTCGTGAAGGTAGTCTGATCCTCATGGCCCGCAAGGAATCTGCTAAGTCAAACGTGCCCAAGATAAAGACCAAACGCTTCGCTCAGATCCGTCAGGTGTACACGGCGGCGCGTGGCGTCGACCCGATGATCGGCTGGTGGATGGCGTTGGCCTCCCTCGGCACGCTCGTCGTGATGGTCGGCATCGGTGTGCTCGTCGACTACTGGGTCTACTTCCTGATCCTGGGCCTTCCGACCGCCACCCTCGCCGCCTCTACCGTGCTGAGCGTCAGGGCCAAGCGCGCGGCATACAAGTCCATCGAGGGCCAGCCCGGCGCTGCGGGAGCGGCGCTGTCATCGCTGCGCAAAGGCTGGTTCTTCGAGCAGCAGCCTGTCGCCGCTGAGGCGGGTCGATCCGGCGACATGTCCTCGGCCGCGATGGTGTTCCGCGCGACGGGACGCCCGGGCGTCATTCTCGTCGTCGAAGGACCCGAGGCCCGCGCGACCAAGCTCGGTGAGTCCGAACGCAAGAAGGTCAGCCGCGTTGCCGGACCGAACGTCCCCGTGACCGTGATCCGGGTTGGCGAGGGCGGCGGCGAGGATGAGGTGTCGGTCCGCAAGATTGCCGGCAAGCTCCAGCGGATGAAGCCGGTCCTCACCAAGGAAGAGGTCGCGGCAGTCAACAAGCGACTCAAAGCCTTGGGCGGCCTGCGTCCCCCGCTACCGGCTGGCGTTGACCCCAACCGGGTTCGCATGGACCGCAAGGCGATGCGAGGTCGCTGACCCCGGTTCGACGCTGACCCCAGATCGACTACGTAGCGAGCTGGATCAGCTACGCACCAGAACGGTGCCGGCGAGCTTGTCATGAAAACCACGAGCGTCGCGGTCCCAGAACAACGCCGGGATCGCTAGAGCGACGAGCACCCCGCGGATCACCGCAGGGATCAGGCTGGTGGTGGGCTCGCCCAGCCGGACCACACGCAGGCCAGCCAGGCGGTGACCGACGGTGAAGCCCGCTGTGCCGACCAGCAGGATGTTCTCAACAGCGAAGACGGCCGGAACGATCAGCGCGTGTCCCAGGCTCTCCGCCGGCCGACCCCATGCGGCGCCAAAGAAGGCAACCCCGATCACCGTGCAGATGGCCCAGTCGACGGTGACCGCGACCAGACGCCGGCCAAAACGGGCGATCGACCCCGGGCCGTCCTCCGGCATACCGAGTCGTCTCCCTGGGTAGCCCCCGGGATCCTGGCCCACTGCGCCGGTTCCCTGCAGCCAGGAGCCCACATCCTTGCGATCAATCACGCGTCACAGGCTACGTGGGGCCCCCGTCCGGACGTAACACCGGCGAAACACTCGGGTGTTGGCGCCGAAATCCGGCCCCGATAGGGTCGGCCACGATGCAGAAACAGGCCCGACCGCGACGCGACGGGCCCCACCACAGGAGGTTGGATGTTCAGCAAGCCTGAAGAGGTCCTCGAGTTCATCAAGAACGAAGACGTCCAGTTCGTCGATGTTCGCTTCTGCGACCTGCCCGGCGTCATGCAGCACTTCAACGTGCCAGCGGCTGCGCTGACCCTGGACTTCTTCACCGAAGGCCAGATGTTCGACGGCTCCTCGATCCGCGGCTTCCAGGCCATCCACGAGTCCGACATGAAGCTGATCCCCGACGCGACGACGGCCTATCTGGACCCGTTCCGCAAAGAGAAGACGCTGATCATGAACTTCTCGATCGTGGACCCGTTCACCGACGAGCCCTACAGCCGCGACCCGCG
>JABBOX010000068.1 GCA_012927555.1 Phycicoccus sp. | reverse complement strand
AGTCAGACAACAAGTGAACTCGCTGTCCTAGTCCCGGCTGAGAGGTACCAGCAGAGACTCCCATACGGCTGCGATCCTTTGACCATCGCGCGCATTGCGCCACGGGAGGTGACGTCCACCTCGACGGCGACGGAACCCTCGATCGACGCAGCCACACGCGCCGCTGCTGGCATGTTGATATCGGCGATCACAGCGTTCGCACCCTCCGCCGCGAACCGCCGCGCCGTCTCTGCCCCTCTGCCCCTATGCCCCTATGCCCCTATGCCTCTCCCCGCGCCAGTCTCTACCACTGTCTTGCCTGAGAATCTCACTTCCGGCTCTCCTGTTCCGATCTAGAAGTTGTGGCTCATGAGGTCGACGACATCGGGTGTCTCGGTCAAGGCATCATCAGGCACGGGAATCGGTGAACACTTGTTGGATGCGGCACACGGACGTGAAAACCCGAGCCGGACGGCATTACCCACACGGAGCGGCTAGCCGACGAGCGGATACGTCGTGGTAGCGATGTTTCTCCTAGAACTTATTGAGAAGCGACCTCGTGAGGAACTGCGCCGTCAAGGTCGATCCAAAGCCCGAGACCTCGCTGTGCTGCCTGGGCCACCACGAGCCCAACGGCGGCCGCGTCGACGGCCGCGGAGCCAACGGAGTCAAAGACAACCCTTCGACCGTTTGGTTGCGGTCGAATTGCCGTTGACAGGATTGACCCAATATTTGTGACGCGCTTGGCGTCGTCTTCGTTCAGGTAGGCACATTCACCGACTGTCAAGGCATCCTGTCGGACGTCTGCGTAGACCTCAGCGGAATCAAGAACTCCGGACGCGAGTTCTCGCTTCCCGACGCTATCGGCCCCCATGGCCAGAATCACGGCCTCTGGCAGCAGGTCCTCCTGATGGATCAGCGGCGAGCGTGACGGGGTGCAGCTGATGACTAGGTCCGCATTGCGCAGAGCGTCGGCGATACCATCGCAAACGCGGTGGTTGACCCGTCCGCTAGAGGCCGTCGCCAAGCCGATCGCGCGCTCACGCGTGCGGCTCCAGATGCGTACCTCAGCCGCGATTTCCAAGTACTCCAGCGCTTCATCCACTCTCTGCGCCACCGGGCCAGCGCCAAGGAGTGCGACACGGACCTGTGCCTTGCCCACCAGCGCCCGAACAGCGACCGCTGTGATTGCCGCGGTCCGCATAGCAGTGAGGTCACCACTGGACATGACAGCGTGCAAACGCTGTTTCTCGTGGTCGAAGACCAGGATCGCTCCTGAGGTGCTACCAGCGTCCGGTCTCAGGTTGGCCTTGACCGAGATCACGGGTGGTACGGCTAAGGCGCCGGCCTTGAGGTGAAGGGCTGCCCCGGGCACGACCAACTGGTTGGAAACGCTGGGGAGGGCGCCCGCTTCGGCTACACCGATCAGCGCCTGATGTGTCGCATCAATCAGTTCAGGCCAAGTCAACAAGTCGCGCACTTCCGCGCGATTGAGCAACAAGATGCGGTCGGCGCTGGACATGTGGCTCCGATGGTTGTCGTTGGGTGTCACAGGCTGCGTCGCATGGCATCAACGCGGATCCGTCGAACAATCTGGCCGCCGCGGGTTCCATACACCTCGGCTTGCAGGTCCATCCACACGCAACTGTGGATGGGCAAGATCCTCACGCGCTGCCCCACTTGCAGGTCCTCGTCCTCGGTGGCGAGACCAAGCACGGCGTGTTCTTCGGAGAGAAGACGGAAGCCGCTGCTCGGTCTGTTCACCAAGTGTCCGTGTCCGTGTTCGTCCGTGCGCGCCGTCGTGATGCTCTTGCTGCCCGCATTCAACGTGGCGCGTCCCGGAGCCCGGCTGACCACGGTGGCGAGCATGCTGAGGGCCAACTGGTCTGGCGTACACGAGTATCGGCTCAGCGTCCGCAGGTCGTTGAAGACGTAGGTGCCGGGTCGAACCTCGGTGATGCCGTCATCAGCGGACAGATAGGGCGTGGTTACGGTGGATCCGGCGCTGACGATGTCCACTTGGATGCCTTGACCTTCGAGTGCCTCGCGGGCGCGCTGCATGGCGCGCACCTCGTCGCGAGCGACCCGTTCGATGCCTTGCTGATCCACCGCCTGGTGTGACTGCCCGGCGTGGGTCAGGATGCCGCGCACCTGAAGGCCCGGCAACTTGTCGACTTCGGCAGCCAGGGCGCCGGCACTTTCTGGCAGAACCCCGACCCGGTGCATGCCTGAGTCGATTTCGATGAGCACCGGAAGTTGGCAGCCAACAGATCGCGCGAGCGCGCTGTACCCCTCCGCGACGTCGAGGGAATCCGTGACTACCGTCAGGGCCCCAGCATCCAGCAGAGGCCTGAGCCGGCGAAGCTTGGCCTGACCCACCACCGGGAAAGCTAACAACAGGTCCTGGATGCCGTGCCGCCACATCACCTCGGCCTCGCCGACCGTTGCCAAACACAGTCCGGTGGCCCCGTTGGAAAGCTGCAGGTCTGCGATGAACGTGCTTTTGTGGCTCTTGGCATGCGGACGGAGGGTCATGCCCCGGCGTTTGGCGAGGTCGGCCATCGACACAATGTTGCTTTCCATCACGTCTAAATCGATCAGGAGGGCTGGTGTGTCGAGCGAGTCGCTGTCGAGATCGAGAGGCAGCTGCGCCTGCGGGTCGAGCGCGAGTAGTTCCTCTTGGCGCGCGAGATGCTCGGTGGTCGTCATAACTCTCTACCTAGGTGAGGCACTGCTGAAACGTTCGGTGCAGTGCGGCGTTGAGTGGTCTTCATCTGTTCAGGAGACGCGCACGTCGTTCAAGAGGGAAGGGAGCTCTTCCCAGACCTTCTCTGGAATTTCGAACTTGAGCGCCTCCCAACAGCCCACGACCTCCGAAGCGGTGGCGGCTCCCACGAGCGTGCAGTCGAAGCGGCGTTGCTGCAGGCTGAACTGCAGGGCCAAGGCCAGGACGGGTACACCACGTTCGGCGCACCACGTGTGGACCTGCTTGGCTGCTTGGACCTCGGCGGCCGGCGGGGTCCACCGGTCTGTGCCGATGGTGTCCGGGTCACGCCCGGACAGAAGCCCCATGGCGAGGGCCGCACCGTTGACAAGGCCCAGCCCGCGGGCCTCGGCCAGGGAGAAGATGTCGTCTGCGTATTGGCGCAACAAGGTGTAGTCATTGACCATCATGCAGACGTCGATATGCCCGGTGTCGACCGCCTGTTGGTGCAGGTCGTGGTCTTGGACACCGATCCCGATGTTGCGGATGATGCCTTCCTGCTTGAGCGCCACGAGTGCCTCCATTGCGCCCCCCGGGGCGAGCGCGGCGTTCAGCTGGTGCGGCTCCGGCTCGTGAATGTGACAGACGTCGAGGTAGTCCACGCCGAGAACCTCCAGGCTGCGGGCGACCGTCCATCGGGCTGCCTCTGCGGAGTAGTCACCTGGCTTCTGGGGGTGGGTGCCGACCTTGCTGGCCAGGTAGTAGCTATCACGGGGTACCCCACGTAGGGCCAGCCCCATCCGGCGCTCGGCCTCGCCGTACTTTGGGGAGGTGTCCAGGTAGTTCATGCCGAGTTCGAGTGCCTTCTCCACTGCAGCAACGCCGTCGGCGTCTCCGACCGGCCCGAAGATTCCGCCCAAGCCGGCGCCGCCAAGACTGACTGCGGTGACGTTCATCTGTGTTTTGCCGAGCTGGCGCAGTTCGAGGGGATTAGCGGTTGTCACGGTCGCTCCTTCAGTTGGGCTGTCAACGCCGGGGGGGCGCTGATTGAGGTCGGCTGGTGTCGGCGCAGGGGTCGTCCGGCGCGTATGCCGGTGGGCTGACCGTCGCGGACGGCGAACCGTCCGGATACCACTACGTCTCGGATGCCCACGGGATGCTGGGTGGGCTGGTCGTATGTGGCCGGGCCTGCCAC
>JABBOX010000085.1 GCA_012927555.1 Phycicoccus sp. | reverse complement strand
AGGGGGACGGCACTGACTCGCCCGCGGACACCAGTGCACCGTAGTAGGTGAGTGCTGCGGCGTACGAGGTCACCGCAGCCGCGGCGAGCAAGACCTCCCAGTACCGGAACCCCACCCGCCAGACCGCCAACCAGCACACCCACACGGACATCCACACGGCCAGCAACCCCAGACCGTCCACGACCAGGGTCCGCGCGTCGCCGTGCAGAGCCAGACCGCCGACGAGGGCGGCGACCAAGAGCAGTCCCATCGCCCATTTCAGCCCGGTATCGAGACTCACCCGTGCACGCATCATCGCCTCACCACAGTCACTGCCACGTCGGCGCGTCTATGACGCCCTACGTATTTTAGCCCTTAATGAACTACCAGAAAATACGTAAAAAGCGTTAGACGAGCCCTATAAGCCGAGGCTGCTTTCATCCCGCAGGCAAGCTCCTGCGCCGTTGCTGAACTTCTAGTGGCACCACCTCCGGGACTTTGGTTGTCTCTCTGCCGCAGTTTCGGACCTGAGGTCGGCAGTCGATATAATCTGCGCATGCATGCAGATAGTGGACAGTCGAGTGGTTTGCCGATCGAGCAGGCCGAAGCCTGGGTTACCTCCTCGGCTTCACAGTCAGCGCCGCCCTATACGCGGTGCTCGGCCGGGACCTGCTCCTTCAACACGTGGTCGCGCAGCCTGTCGTTGCAACTCGTCACGATGAAGCCGTGAACGTGGTCTGATACCCACCGGGGCCGCCGCCGCTCAGGTTCTATGGAACTGCGAACAGCCTCCCCGGTGGACTCTGGCCCCCGCGTTGACCGCTCTCGCGCCTGTGTGATTGAGTTCCGTTCACGACGGCAGTGAAGGAAGTCCGGTGTGAATCCGGCGCGGTCCCGCCACTGTTACCGAGGAGCGAGTCCCGCAATACCCGGCCGTATGGCTTGGACGCGGGGTGAGTGTTGATCCGGAAGCCAGGAGACTTCGGCCGTCGGGAACAGCCCCAGGGCGTGGACACCCAACGGAGGTCTCGATGACTGTATTTCCTGCTCGCCAGCTAACCCGTCGACTCAACTAGGTGGCCACGGCCGGTCTTGTTGAGTCGCGCGGAAGCCGGGCGACGATACGCGACCTTCTGTGCGACGCCGTAGCTGACTGGGATGCCGACGTGATCGAACGACCCCTCATCGAGCGGGTTCGCGCCAGCACTCCCCCTGTCGTCCCGGAAGCAACCGGGGGGCGGACATGATTCTGCTCCTGTCGACGTCGGACACCGATCTGCTGGCGGCGCAGTCCAGCGGGGCGGACTACCGGTGGGCGAATCCTTCCCGGGTCAGGCTGGCGGACCTGCGCGCGCTGTTGGTCGAGGTGGATCTGGTGGTGGTCCGGTTGCTCGGCGGGCGGGCGACGTGGCCCGAGGGCCTGGCTTCGGTCCTCGGTTCGGGAGTGCCGACGGTGGTGCTGGGTGGCGAGTCCAGCCCGGACGCGCAGCTGATGGCGACCTCCACCGTCCCGGCCGGTATTGCGCAGGAGGCGCTGACCTACCTGGTTGAGGGCGGACCGCAAAACCTGGGTCAGCTGGCGGCTTTCCTGTCCGACACTGTCCTGCGCACCGGCGAGGGTTTCCTCGCGCCGGTCCCGATGCCCGAGGTCGGCGTGCGTTCCGGAGCATCGCTGCCTGCGCCGGACGGACGACCCCGAGTCGGGGTCATCTACTACCGGGCGCATGAGCTGTCCGGAAATACCGCATTCATCGATGACCTGGTCGCTGGGCTCGGTGCCGCTGGCGCCCAACCGGTGCCAGTCTTCTGCGCCTCGCTACGTGGGCTGGACAGCCGTGATCATCCGGTGCTGCAGCTTCTGGACGGCTGCGATGCGCTGATCGTCACGGTGCTGGCCGCCGGCGGTGTGGTGCCGGCTGAGGCGTCGGCCGGTGGAGATGAAGGCGCCTGGAGCATCGGCGCCCTGGCGGAGTTGGATATCCCGATCATGCAGGGGATCTGCCTGACCACCTCGCGCGCCGACTGGGCCCTGGCCAACTCGATGACGCCAATGGATGCCGCCATGCAGGTGGCCATCCCAGAGTTCGACGGCCGGATCATCACGGTGCCGTTCTCGTTCAAGGAGCTTGGCCAGGACGGGTTACCCCGTTACGTCGCCGACCCCGAACGGGTGCAGCGGCTCGCCGGTATCGCGCTGCGCCAGGCCCGACTGTGCCATATCCCGGCTGCGGAGAAGCGGATCGGGATCACCTTGTCCTCCTACCCGACCAAGCACGCCCGGGTCGGTAACGCCGTCGGTCTGGACACCCCCGCCTCCGCTGTCCGGCTGCTGAATGCCCTCGCGGCATCTGGGGTCGATGTGGGCGGCCCGGTGCCCGAGGATCCGGATGTCCTGATCCACCGGCTCATCGCCGCGGGCGGCCACGACGTCGAGTGGCTGACCGAGGCCCAGCTGTCCGCCGCGCCCGCGCGAGTCCCGCTGGCCGATTATCTGAGCCACTTCGAGGCACTTCCCGAAAAGCTGCAGGCCGAGATCCGCGAGCATTGGGGTGAACCACCAGGCTCGTTGTACATCGACGGCACCGACATCGTGCTGGCCGGTCTGCTGCTGGGCAACGTCGCGCTGATGATCCAGCCGCCACGCGGCTTCGGGGAGAACCCGATCGCGATCTATCACGACCCGTACCTGCCCCCCAGCCATCACTACCTGGCCGCCTACCGGTGGCTCGCCGCGACGCCGGCAGATGGCGGGTTCGGTGTCGACGCGGTCGTGCATCTCGGCAAGCACGGAACCCTGGAATGGCTGCCCGGCAAGGGACTCGGCAACTCAGCAGAATGCGCTGCGGATGCGGTGCTCGGCGATCTGCCTCTGGTCTACCCGTTCATCGTCAACGACCCCGGCGAGGGGACCCAGGCCAAACGTCGAGCCCATGCCGTGGTGGTGGACCACCTGATTCCGCCGATGGCGCGAGCCGACACCTACGGCGATATGGCCAAGCTGGAGCAGTTGCTGGATGAGTACGCCACCCTTGCCGCTCTCGACCCGGCCAAGATCCCGACGGTCCGCGCCCAGATCTGGGAGCTTGTGCTGTCCGCCCAGCTGCACCATGACCTGAACGCCGACGAGATGCCCGACGAGGACGGCTTCGACGCCTTCGTCCTACACCTCGACGGCTACCTGTGTGAGATCAAGGACGTCCAGATCCGCGACGGCCTGCACATCCTCGGCGATGCGCCGATGGGCGAGGCGCGGGTGAACCTGGTGCTGGCCATCCTGCGCTCGACACAGCTGTTCGGGGGGTCCTACTCGGTGCCCGGACTACGCTCGGTCCTGGCTGGCGAGTTCGACCTGTCCGAAGCCGATCTGCTCACGGAGCCGGGCAAGCCGGCACCGGTTCGACCGGAGCTGGGCGTGGTGATCGACGGGCCGTCTGCCACCGGGTCGGACGTCATCGACCTGATCGAAGGGCTCGCACGCCGGCTCGTGCTCGGTATGGAAACCCTTGGCTGGCAACGCGAACACGTCAGCGAGGTCGTTGCGGAGGTGCTCGGCCGGCCGGCTCCGGCAGTCGAGGCTGTCGTTCGTTTCGCAGTGGCCGTGGGGGGCCCGCGGCTGGCCGCTACCACCGACGAGATCGACCGGACGGTCGGCGCCCTGGATGGCCGCTTCGTCCCTCCCGGGCCATCCGGATCGCCGACCCGTGGCCTGGTGTCCGTACTGCCGACCGGGCGCAACTTCTACTCGGTTGACCCCAAGGCGATCCCGACCAGGAATGCCTACGACGTCGGCGTTGCTCTCGCGGACTCGCTGATCGCCCGTCACCTGGCCGACACCGGCCAGTATCCGGCCTCGGTAGGGCTCACGGTGTGGGGCACCTCGGCGATGCGCACCCAGGGTGACGACATCGC
>JABBOX010000239.1 GCA_012927555.1 Phycicoccus sp. | reverse complement strand
CCTTGTCGACGTCCTTGATGGGAAGTATGACGAACGGCATACCGGCGCTGTCCTTCATGTGCTGAGGGGCAAGGCCGCGGGCCATGTGGTACGCAGCGATGGCGACGATGGTGCCGAACGCGATGCCGCTGAGGCTGAACGTGTCGGTGAACACCAGGCTGGTGTTGCCGATGGCGATGACGATGCCGGCGGCCACTGGGACCAGGTTGATCGGGTTGGCGAAGTCAACGTCGTTCTCTTTCCAGATCTTCGCGCCCAGCAGACCGATCATGCCGTACAGGATCACCGTGATCCCGCCAAGGACGCCACCCGGGGTCGCGGCGACGAGCGCCCCGAACTTGGGCGAGAGCCCGAACACGATGGCCACCAGAGCGGCAACGTAGTACGCCGCCGTGGAGTAAACGCGAGTCGCCGCCATGACACCGATGTTCTCGGCGTACGTCGTCGTCGGTGAACCACCAACGGCGCTGGCGAGGATGGTGCCGAAGCCGTCTGCGGCGATGGCCTTGCCCATCACGCCGTCGAGGTCAGCACCGGTCATCTCGGCGACAGCCTTGACGTGGCCCGTGTTCTCAGCGATCAGGGCGATCACGGCCGGAAGAACGAGCAGCACTGCCGCCGTGGACAGAGTCGGCGTGTGCCAGCCGACGATCTCCTTGCCGCCGAGCATGGAAGTCTGCGGCGGGAAGCCGATCCATGGTGCGCTCGTGACGCCGTCCCAGTTGACGCGATAGTGATCTGTGATCTTGCCGGCGCCGGGGTCGAGGGAGGAGATCATGCCAAAGATGCGGTCGAACAGCCAGGACAGGATCGTGCCGAAGATCAGCGCGAGGAAGATCGAGATACGGCCGAAGAAGCCGCGCAGGCCCACGGCGCACGCGATGGCGAACGTCATGACGAGCAGCGCGACCCACTGGTCCTGGGGCCAGTAGATCTGCGCCACGACCGGGGCCAGGTTGAAACCGATCAGCATGACGACGGCGCCGGTGACAACCGGAGGAAGCACGGTGTGGATGATCCCGGAGCCCATGTAGTGGATCAGGACGCCGACCAGGAGCAGCACCGCGCCGGCCACCAGGATCGCGCCGGTCACGGTCGAGGAATCACCGCCCTGCGCGCGAATGGCAGCGACACCGCCGACGAACGATGCGCTGGTCCCGAGGTAGCTCGGAACCTTGCCCTTGACGATGAGCAGGAAGCAGATCGTCGCGATGCCGCTCATCATGATCGCCAGCTGGGCGTTGAGCCCCATGATCAGCGGGAAGACGAACGTGGCACCGAACATCGCCACCACGTGCTGGGCGCCGAGGCCTACGGTCTTGGGCCACGACAGCCGCTCGTCCGGAGCGACGACCTCATTCGGGCCGAGGGCTCCTTCGTGCAGTTTCCAACCGATCGCCATTTCGTCCTCCATAGGTCGCGGCTTAGTGACGGCGGTCACTTCTTGTCGCGCGATGACCAAATGTATTGCCCCGACGCACCCACTACATGGGATGTTGTTGACATTCGACACCGGCGTGTCTTGGCACCTTTGCGATGCAAATGCGCTTGGATACCGCGCGGCGTTTGGATCGCCCGCTTAGATGCCGCGCATCTGAACGACCAGCAGTGCGATCGACAGTGTCAGACGCAGGTTGGGGTCGGTGGTGAACGGGCCCAGCATCCGTTCGAGCTTGACGATCCGGTAACGCAAGGTGTTGTAGTGGAAGTGCAGGATCCGCGCGGTCTCGGCGACGTTGAGGTTGGTGTCCAGCAGAACGCTCAGCGTCCTGCGCAGGTCAGCGTTCTCCGCGGTGTCGTTCGTGATCAGCTCGCCGAGCGCCTCGGTCGCGAAGCTCCGCAGCTCGGCGGTGTCCGGCACCAAGGTCAGCAGCCGGAAGATCCCCAGCCCGTCGAAGTGCGTCAGGGCCGAGGGGCCCGACATCTGACGGCCGACACTGACCGCCTTGCGGGCCTGCTCATAGGCTCCAGGCAACGCGTCCGGCGAGCTGATCGGTCGCGAGATCCCGGTGGAGAACGACCGCCGACCTCCACCTCCGTCACCACTCACCTGGCGCACCAGATCCCGCACGGTGCGGGTGATCGACTCTGCGTCGGCGTCCGTGGGCACGCCCAGGACCGCGACGACCTCGTGGCTGAACCCGACCACGGGCGCGCTGCCGTCCCGCTGCCGGACGACCCGGGTCCAGGCTGCGCCAAACCGTTCCTGCAGCAGCCGCAGCTCCTCAGGCGCCAGCTCGGCAGCCATGGCGGTGGGATCGGCCTCAGCCACGACCACCACCATCGGGCGGCCGAAGTCCCAGCCCAGGGAGTGGGCGTGGGCGACCACGTGCTCGGACAAACCGGCGCGGCCCGCGAGGGCGTCGCGCAGGAAGTCGGCCTGGTACTTGCTCTCGACTGCGGAAACGGCTTGAGCCTTGGTGATCGCCAGGGCTGCGACGGTGGCGGCCCGCTCGAGGATGTGCACGTCGTCACCGGTGAGCTCGCGGTCCGCAGAGAAGGCGACCAGCCGGCCATGGTCAAGGGCGCCGGCCACGATGGGCACCACAGCCCGCCGAGCACGCACGTCGGCGCTGGACTTGGTCCCCCCCGACCCGGTCCCCGCCGACCTGATCCCGACCGGCTCGGACTCGACCAGGAACCGCCCCGAGGCATCGAAACAGTCCAGGGCCATCGCTGCCACAACCTCGCCGGCAGGGCCATCGCTGGAAAGCACCCGCCCGTCAGTGCTCGTAACCATCGCCACGCCCGGCAGGATCGGAGCCAGCTCGGCACACAGCATGTCGAGCCCGCCACCGGTAAGGACGATGTCGACCAGCGCGCGGTGCACTTCATCCGCCCTCGCCAGGACCGCCGCCTGTCGGTTCAGCACGGCGGTCAGAACCTGGTTGATCACATCGTCGAACCCGACGCCGTCGGGCAGGGCGATGATCGGCAGTCCGACCCGGTCGGCCTCGGCGAGCATCGCCGCCGGCAGCTCGTCCAGGTAGCGGCCGAGCTTGACACCGATACCGGCCAGACCGCGATCGGCGAGCTCTTGAACCAGGGCAGGCAGCGTGTCCGGGACGCTGCGCAGCGGGTAGCCCGTGGTCAGCAGAAGCTCGTTCGGACGGACCCACGGCAGGATGTCAGGAACCTCCATGACGTTGAGACGGCTGACGATCCGGTCAAGTCCCCCATGACCGGCTACGACGGTGGCGCCGCGAAGACAGCCCAGCTCCAGCACGGCCCGGAGGCTCAGACCAAGGACGGAGACGGTATCTGTGTCCGTGGCTGGCAGGTCATGGCGAGGAGGTGGAGAATTCTTGGCAACATTGACCATGATCGCGACTGTACTGCGGAAGTTACCGTCACAAATGAGCAACGGTCAGGATCGATCGACGCGGCAATCACCACCGCCACCACCCCGCCACCGACCTCAGGACAGGAGCCCGCCACCGTGACGCGTCAGGCTCCACCACGCGAAGTGCCCGGCGCCGCCTCGCCGCTGACGCAGACCATCGTGGCCGGGCCATGGCTGCAAGCACTGGTCCTGGCCCGATTCCCTTCTGCGCTCTACCTCTCCGTCGGCGCCCACGACGCGGTCCTCCCTGTCGTCACCTCCGATGCGCTGATGCTGCCCACCGCAGTTCGGCTCTCAGTGGCGGCTCGCGAGCTCGAATGGGGCGTTGAACCGGGGGACACGGTGACCGTCGGCCGAGCGGAGATACGGCTCCCTGACCTTCTTGTTCGTGTCGTCCGCGAGTGGCGGCCGACGCGGGTCCGCGTGTGGCCTCACCTCCCCGAGCCCAGGTTGTTGGCCGAGCTCGCCGACAGACTTTCCACCCACGTGCGGTCACCCGACCTGATGGATCAAGCGACCGCCGTATGCCGTGCTGCTCGCGCGGGTGATGACGCCGAGGTGCGCCGTGGCACCCGCCGCCTGCTCGGCGCCGGGCTGGGGCTCACCCCCAGCGGCGACGACGTCCTGTGTGCGGTGCTGCTGGTGCTGTGGGGAGTGGGGGATCCGGCGCCGATCGCGCTCCTGGGCGCGGCCGTGCAGGACCGGTGGTCAGCCACCACCAGCCTGTCGGCGTCACTGCTGGGGGCGGCCCGCCAGGGATTTGCGGTGCCCGAGGTTGCCGCGCTCGTCGAGTGTGCGCTTCGCGGCGATCTCGCGGAAGCCGGCGAGGCGCTCACGTCCACGCTGGCCATCGGTCACTCCTCCGGCCAGGACCTGGTCGCCGGTCTCGCGGGCTCGCTGCTCGCCCTGGCCGCCCCCAATGCCCGTCCGAACACATCGCCGGATGATTCGCGAACGCTCCAACCCGCTGGAAGGCGAACCCCATGACCGATCTTGTCGAGGTGCGGCGCGGCGCGTACTACGACTCCGTGAGCCTCATGCAGGTCTCCAAGGCAGTCCGCGACGCGCCGGGCATCAGCGCCGCACTGGTTGCCATGGCCACCGACCTCAACATCGACCTGCTGGCCGGCATGGGGTTCACCGTCGCCGAGGCCGTGGGTCCCAACGACATGCTCGTGGCGTTCCGCGGCGAGGACCAGGCTGCGATCGAGGCAGGCACGTCCGCCCTGGCTGCCGCTCTCGCCGGGCTCAAGGCAGCCGGCGCCTCGGCCGGAGGTTTCGGCGAGGCCCCTCCGCCGCGAACGCTCGGCACGGCTGCGGCTCGTGGCGGAGCCAATCTCGCGCTCATCTCAGTGCCGGGCGTCAACGCCTTCGTCGAGGCGATGGATGCCGTCACCTCCGGCCTCTCGGTCGTGCTGTTCTCGGACAACGTGAGCGTCGAGCAGGAGATCGCGCTCAAGGACGCGGCGGCAGCGTCCGACGTCCTGGTGATGGGCCCCGACTGTGGCACCGCTGTGGTCGCAGGGGTTGCCCTCGGCTTCGCGAACCTCGTGCGTGCCGGCTCGGTCGGCCTCGTCGCAGCGTCGGGCACAGGAGCCCAGCAGGTCATGTGCCTGCTCGACATCGCCGGCGTCGGCATGAGCCACTGCCTGGGAGTCGGCGGGCGTGACCTGTCCTCCGCCGTGGCAGGTCGATCGACCCGCCAGGCGCTGGCCGCTCTCGCCGCCGACCCGTCGACCGAGTCCATCATCGTGGTGTCCAAGCCCCCGGCCGACGAGGTGCTCGCCGCGATCCAGGCGTATGCCGGCACGCTGGGCAAGCCTGTCCACTGGGCAATCCTCGGCGCCGGTCGCCCCGATCTCACTGCGGCCGTGGAGGCCGCGCTCCCGACGTCCATCAAAGACATGGACGACATACCGGTGTGGCCGCAGTGGATCTCGGAGTCACAGATTGAGGCAGCCATCGACCCGAAAGCCAAGCGCAGCAACGGTTTCCTGCGCGGGCTGTTCTGCGGCGGCACCCTGGCCGACGAGGCGATGATCATCGCCTCCGAACGGCTCGGCCCAATTCGGTCCAACATCCCGCTCTCGCCCGAGCTCGCCCTTGGCCCAGACCTGAACAGCGACTCGCATGCCGTCATCGACTTCGGCGACGACCGGCTGACCCGGGGACGACCACACCCGATGATCGACCCGTCGCTGCGACTCGAGCGGATCGCCGTCGAGGGCGACGACCCGACCTGCGCCGTACTGCTCCTGGACCTGGTCCTGGGGTTCGGCTCCCACCCGGATCCGGCCGGGGAGCTCGCCGAGGCCATCGCCGCCGCCCGCAGGGCCGCCGAATCCGATGGCCGCGAACTGCCGGTCGCCGTCTCCCTCATCGGCGTTGAGAACGACCCGCAAGGGTTGGCCAGCTGCGCCACGACCCTGCAGGCCAGCGGCGCATCGGTGTTCGTATCGAACGCCCGAGCCACACGCCACGCCCTGTCCCTGCTCGCCAGCGCCTCGGCAGCCAACACCTCGGCATAGGAAGAGACCCCGATGACTGACACCTCAACGCCCGCCTCCACGCCGATCTCGACACCGCTGATTTCGACACCGCTGATCTCGAGACCTCTGCGCGGACTCCTGAACGGCGAGCCGTCCGTCGTCACCGCCGGGGTCGGTCTCCTGGCCGACGCGTTGCGCGCGCAGGCGGCGCAGGTCACTGAGGTGGACTGGCGTCCGCCGATGGCGGGCACCGAGGCCGACCTGGCCGCGGTGATGGGCGATCCGCGTCGTGAGGCCGCCAACGCCAAAACCGTCTCCCGTCTGATGTCTGCCGGCGCCGAGCTGGTCGATGTGCGCCCGGCCCACGAGTGCCTGGGGATCGAGAAGGGAACCTTCTTCCACGCCGGGCCACCGATGGTCTGGGAGCAGGCGTCAGGTCCGATGCGCGGGGCCCTGATCGGAGCGATGCTCTATGAGGGGTTGGCGCAGACGCCCGAGCACGCCGAGACCGCTCTTGCCGCAGGGGACGGGATCACGTTGGACCCCTGTCACCACCACAGCTCGGTCGGCCCGATGGCCGGAGTGATCTCGCCGTCGATGTGGATGTTCGAGCTGAAGGACCCCGTTCACGGCGGCACGGCGTTCTGCTCCCTGAACGAGGGCCTGGGCAAGGTGCTGCGCTACGGCGCATACGGCCCCGAGGTCATCGACCGCCTGAACTGGATGGAACGCGTCCTCGGACCGCTGCTGCAGCAGGCCGTCCGGGCGCACGGCCCCGTGGACGTCAAGGCGATCATCGCCCAGATGTTGCAGATGGGCGACGAGGGCCACAACCGCAACCGGGCCGGATCGCTGATGATCATGCGCGACCTGCTCCCCTCGCTGATCACGGTCGACGCCCCCTCCTCCGACATTGCCGAGGTCGTACGGTTCGCCGGCGCCAACGAGCACTTCTTCCTCAACCTCGGGATGCCCGCGTCCAAGCTGGCGACCGACGCCGCTCGCGACATACCGGGGTCGACGATGGTCGTGGCGATGGCCCGAAACGGCACCGACTTCGGCATCCAGACCTCCGGGACCGGCGACCAGTGGTTCACCGGACCCGCAGACACACCGATGGGCCTCTTCCTGGGCAACTACGGTCCGGAAGACGCCAATCCTGACATCGGCGACTCGGCGATCATGGAGACCGCCGGCATCGGTGGCTTCGCCATGGCCGCGGCCCCCGCGATCGTGCGTTTCGTCGGCGGGGACGTCCCGTTGGCCCTGCGGACAACGCGGACGATGTACGAGATCACGCTGGGCGAGCATCCGGTGTTCCAGGTCCCGATCCTCGAGTTCCGTGGAACCCCAACGGGAATCGACGTCACGCGAGTGGTGCGCACCGGCATCCTGCCCCAGATCAACACCGGTATGGCGGGGGTCATCGCCGGCACCGGCCAGGTCGGCGCCGGCCTGGTCAACCCACCGGAGCGGTGCTTCCCTGCGGCCCTCGCCGCCCTGGCCAAGGCCGTGCCCGACCCACACTGAGAGACTCGCAAGGCGGCCATACCACTGCTTGCCATCTGACTACTTGAGTAGTCAGATGGCTACTCAAGTAGTCAAGAGAGACCGGGCAGGTCCTCTGCTGTGTCGATGTCGATCCACGGGCCCAGATCAGCGCACTCCACCTCGGTGACCATCTCGGGGTGGGCGCGCAGCCATCGCCGAGCTCCCTCGTCGCCCACGACGGTTCGGGCCACGTCGGACCAGACCTCGCGGGCGAGTCCGACAGGGGTGCGCGTCTCGCCCCTGTAGGTGGCGACCGCAGCCGTCGCGCCGTCCCTCAACAACGAGCTGACTCGGGACAGATGGCCGTCGCCGACGGAAAGAGTGTCGACCAGCGTGATGACCGCAGCCTCGATACCGGCGTCAGTCTCAAGCGCTGCCAGTCCGGCTCGCAACGATGACGACAAGCCTGTGGACCACTCGGTGTTCTCCACCAGCCAGACCTCGGGGGCGTCGCCATCAGGACTGTCGGCCAGTGGCATGGGTATCACCCATGCCGCGCCCAGAACCACGACGACCGGGCTCAGTCCTGCCCGAACACACGACTCGATCGCCAGATCCACCAACCGACGACCGCCCAACACGACCTCAGCCTTGGGGCGACCGAGGCGTGAACCACCACCGGCGGCCAGGATCAGCGCCGCGACCTTCATGGCGCGACACCGTCGACGCGTGTCCTTCGAGCGGTGACGAATTCTGCAGACAACGGGTCCTCCGGAGCGGATCAGCCCTTGAGCCCGCCGGCAAGCAGGCCGCGAACGAAGTACCTCTGCAAGGAGATGAACACCGCGACCGGAACGATGATCGAGATGAACGCGCCGGCCGAGAGCAGCTCCCAGGCGGTTCCGCGCGTGCCGCTGAGGTTCGCGAGCGCCACCGTCATTGGCTGGACGGTGTTGTCACTCGCGAACGTGAGTGCCACGAGCAGGTCGTTCCACACCCACAGGAACTGGAAGATCCCGAATGCCGCCAACGCGGGCGTCATCAGCGGGAGCATGATGCGGTAGAAGATCTTCACGTGCCCGGCGCCATCCACGCGCGCCGCCTCGATCAGCGACTTGGGGATCTCCGTCATGAAGTTGTGCAGGATGAAGATCGCCAACGGCAGCGCGAAGGCCGAGTGCGACAACCAGAGTGTCCAGAACGTGCCAGCGAGCCCCGCTTTGACGTACATCGTCAGCAGCGGGAGCAGCGCGACCTGGAGCGGCACGATCTGCAACGAGAACACGAGGACGAACAGGAAGTCCCGTCCCCTGAAGTCGATCCAGGCGAACGCGTACGCAGCGAGCGCGGCCAGGCAGATCGGAATAATCACCGCCGGGATGGTGATCACGAAGGAGTTGATGAAGAAGCTGCCCAACCCCGACTGGGTATCTGTACTGAGGGCCGCCTGGTAGTTGTCCAGCGTGAGCTGGGGATCGCTGAAGAACGTCCACCATCCGGTGGTCTTGATCGCCGCCTCGGGCCGAAACGAGGAGACCAGCAGACCGAAGGTGGGGATGGTCCACACGACCGCGAGAAGCACCGCGATGGCAGACGCCACCGGCGAAGTCGCCTTCTTCTTGATGCGGGCCGAAGCGTGACCGGTGCGCGACGCCGCTGCGAGCGCTTTACGCGAGGCAACGGGCTCGGCCCTGGGGGTGAGGCTGGTCATCGTGACTCCGATGCGCGAAGCTGGCGGATGTTGTAGACCACGATCGGTACGACGAGGATGAACAGCAGGACGGCGAGCGCCGAACCGAGCCCCGCGTTGGAGGCACGGAAGCTCTGTGTGTAGAACTCGTTGGCCACGACGTTCGTGTCGAAGTTCCCACCGGTCATCGTCCGGACGACGTCGAAGACTTTCAGCGTGCCGATGGCGATCGTCGTGAGGACCACGATGACGGACGGGCGGATCATTGGCAGGGTGACGAAGCGGAACATGCCCAAGGCATTCACGCCGTCGAGACGGGCCGCCTCGATGACGTCATCGGGGATGGCCTTGATCGACGCCGACAGGATCGTCATGGCGAAGCCGGCCTGGATCCAGATCATCACGACGATGAGGAAGAACGTGTTCCACGGTGCGTTGAGGATCCATTGCTGTGGGGAACCCCCGAGCCAGACCAAGACCTGGTTCAGCAACCCGATCTGCTTCACGCCCGGCTGATCGGGGCGGAACTCGTAGACGAACTTCCAGATGATCGACGCGGCAACCATCGAGATCGCCATCGGAAGGAAGATCATCGCCTTCGCCAAGGCCTCTGCCTTGGCGCCCTCGACAAGGATCGCGTAGACAAGGCCGATCGCCGTTGCGACGAACGGGGTGACCACGACCCAGAGCACGGTGTTTCGCAGGACCGTGATCTCGTCCGACGACGTGAAGATCGTGTGGTAGTTGCCGAGCCCGATGAAGGCATTGCCTGCCGCGTCAAAGAATGACGCGTAGATCGTCTTCACAGCGGGGTACAGGAGCCCGACGCTGAGCATCAGGATCGACGGGAGCAGGAAGACGTAGGCCACAAACTGGGCGCCCTTCCGCTCCGCCCGGCTCGCGATGAAGAGCATGACACCCACCACGGCCACGAACAGCAGGATCGCGAGCAGCATCGTCAGAATCTTGACCGATGTGTCCATCCGAGTTCCTCACCTCCTTGTGAGAGTGGAAAGAAGCCCGGGCGTGCACGCGGTCCGCGCCCGCCCGGGCATCTCAGGAGTCAGTCAGGTCAAGACTTCGGCCACGCGGCCTCGATCTTGTCCACGGTGTCCTTCGTGCTCTGACCGATGATCCACGCCGTCGCCTGCTTCCAGAAGGCGTTCGAACCCACAGCTGCGGGCATCATGTCAGAACCGTCGAAACGGAAGACCGTCTTCGGGTCCTGCAGGATCGAGGCAGAGAGCTTGTCGATCGGGTTGACCAGGTTCGCCACGTCGAGGCCCTTGTTGGCGGTGATCCAGCCGCCGCCAGTGACATCAGAGCTGATCTTCGCCTTGTTGTTGGCCCACGTGTCGGTCGACAGGTAGGTCTGGAAGGCCTGCACCTCGGGACGGTCGGCGAACGCGAGGTTGAACTCGCCGCCACCCAGGACCGGGTGATCGGCCGCCTGGACGCCTGGCAGGTAGAACGCGAACACGTCGCCGTCCTCGGCGACCTTCGTGCCCTTCGGGAAGTTCGAGGCGTAGAAGCTGGCCTGGCGGTGCAACGAGCACGTGCCCTGGAGGATCGGCAGGCCACCGTCCTGGAAGGTCGTGGACGCGATGCTCTTGACGTCGCCGAGACCACCGTTCACGTACTTGTCGTTCTTCAGGAAGGCACCGACGGCGTCCAGCGCTGCGGTCGGGGCGGCCGAGTTGAACGCGATCTTGTGCGTGACCCACTGGTCGTAGACGTCCGGACCAGACAGGCGGAGCATGAAGTCCTCCATCCAGTCGGTGACCGGCCAACCAGTGGCCTCACCGCTGCCGATACCAGCGCACCACGGCTTCTTGCCGGTCGCCGCGATGGTGTCAGAGAGCGTCTTGAGCTCGGCGAGCGTGGTGGGGATCGCGTAGCCCTTGTCCTTGAACTCCTTCGGGGAGTACCAGACCATCGACTTCACGCTCGCACCGGACGGCGCGGCGTAGAACTTGCCTCCGGCCGATCCATAGGCCTTCCAGTCAGCGCCCCAGAACTTGTCGACGTTGTCGGCAACGGCCTGCGGGGCCGCCTTGGCTGCGCCGGTCGCGACGAGCTGCTGAAGCAGGCCCGGCTGCGGGACGATGGCGATATCCGGGGGGTTGCCGGCCTTGGCCCGGACCAGGATCTGGGTCTCGAAGGCCTTGTCCCCGACGTAGTTGACCTTGGCCCCTGTGCAGGTCTCGAACGGCTTGTACGAGTCCATGTACGGCTTGTCCTCGGGAGTGACGATCCCGGTGTAAACGCTGATGGACTTGCCGCTGAGGTCGCCGTAGACCTTGTACGCCGCACACTCGGCACTGCCTGCCGCTTTGGAGTTGTCGCTGGGCGTGCTGCTCGCACAAGCCGCCAGGACGAGGGCGAGACCCAGCCCCCCGGAGACCGCCGCAAGCCTGCGGCGTGAACGAATGTTGGACATCTGGTGACCTCCACTGCGTTGTGATCGAAGGGCCCAGACGCAGCGGGAGTTGCCCCGTCCAAGCCTTGCCACCCCATGCAACCGCTGCGCGGACGACCGCGCAAGCAGAACGCAGATCGAACCGGTAACAATCTTGCGACACGCCGACGCAGTTGTTGTCGCCAAGGATGGCCCGTCGCGAGGAGATCAGAAGGCCCCGGCAACCATCTGCCGGGGCCTTCTTGTTGGAGTTTCGCTCTGTTGGAGCTTTGTTTCAGGCCATCGGCTCGAAGCGCGCTGTGAAGAAGCGCAGCGTAGGCGGTTCGTAGACCATCGTCATGCCGTGGATCTGATCGCGGCGCGAGTACAGCGCGATCACTGAGGCCGCGACGACGTCCATGTGGCGGTCGGTGTAGACCCGGCGCGGGATGGTCAGCCGAACCAGCTCGAGCTTCGGCGCATTGTTGAGCCCGGTGGCCTTGTTGCGGCCGGCCGAGACGATGCCACGCTCCATCGCACGCACGCCACTCTCGAGGTATAGCTCGGCGGCGAGGGACTGCGCCGGCAGATCCTCCTGCGTCAGGTGCGGCAGGAAGCGCTTGGCGTCCAGGAACACCGCGTGCCCACCGATCGGCTCAACGATCGGCACACCGGCCGCCAACAGCTGGTTTCCGAGGTGGCGGATCTGGTGGATACGGTGCGCGATGTAGTCGTCATCCACCATCTCGTGGATGCCCTGGGCCATGGCGGCCATGTCGCGGCCGGCCATCCCGCCGTAGCTCGGCATCCCCTCGTACACGACGACGAGCTCGCAGGCCCGCTGGAAGACGCTCGGGTCGCGCATGGCCAGGAATCCGCCGATGTTGACCAGGCAGTCCTTCTTGCCCGACATGGTGCAGCCGTCGAAGTGCGTCATCATCTCTTTGACGATCTCGCGGATCGACTTGCCCGCGTAACCCTCTTCGCGCTCCTGGATGAAGAAGGCATTCTCGGCCAGACGGGTGGCGTCGGACCACACGATGATCTCGTGGCGGCGGCACAGCTCGCTGACCTCGCGCAGGTTCTGCATCGACACCGGCTGACCGCCTGCCAGGTTCACCGTGACGGCGACGTTGACGTAGGCGATGTTCGCCGGGCCGACCTGGTCGATGAGCGACTGCAGCTTCTTCAGGTCGACGTTGCCCTTGAAGGGGTTCTGGTTGGTGGGGTCATGGGCCTCGTCGACGATGATGTCGACGAAGGTGCCCCCGGCAAGCTCCTGGTGGAGGCGCGTGGTGGTGAAGTACATGTTGCCGGGGACCGACTGGCCCTCTTTGATGAGGATCTTGGAGATCAGGTGCTCGGCGCCACGCCCCTGGTGGGTCGGCACGACGTACGGGAATCCGTAGATCTCCTCAACGGCGTCCTTGAGCTCGTCGAAGCTCACCGATCCGGCGTAGGCCTCGTCGCCGGACATCATGGCGGACCACTGCTTGTCACTCATCGCGTTGGTGCCGGAGTCGGTCAGCAGGTCGATGTAGACGTCCCGGCTGTGCAGCAGGAAAGTGTTGTAGCCGGCTTCTTTGATGGCCTTCTCGCGGTGGGCGCGAGTCGTGATCGGCAGCGTCTCAACGGTCTTGATCCGATATGGCTCGGCCATGATCGGGGATGCAACGGGGAGGTTCTGGGGGTCGGCCGTCATGGCGTCTCCTTCGGTCGGTCGAACGTCACGGCGGACGTCACGTGTAACCGAAGCATCCACGTTTCGCAGGAATTGCACAATCGGACAGATATGACCTAGACACACTGATCAATATGACTAGTCAAACCACCCACTCACTACACAAATTGTATGCCGCCGAGAGCGCGGCACTGCCGATGAGCTCTCGCCTCGAACGACTCCGCGATACTCCTGCGGCCCGGTCAGCGGAACGAGTTGGTGAAGCCGATCAGGGTGGACATGTAGTTCGCCCTCTCGAACGCGGACGGGTCCGCGACGTTGCGCTGACTGACGCTGCCCTTGAGCTGTGCCACCGACTCGAAGCCCGACTCGGCAGCCCACTCGACGAGCTCGCGCTCGACCGCGGCAACATGCCCGGCGCCGTTCACCAGCAGCGACGAGGTCATCATCGCCACGTCAGCCCCGGCAAGCAGACAGCGGGCGACATCAGCGCCCGTGTGGACACCGGTCGTCACGGCGAGCGACGCCTCGACCCGCCCGGAGAGGATGGCGGTCCAGCGCAGTGGCAGCCGAAGCTCTGCCGAGGACGACAGCTCCAGGGCCGGTGCCACCTTGCGGGTCTTGGGGTCGATGTCGGGCTGGTAGAAACGGTTGAACAGCACCAGGCCGTCCGCCCCCGCATCAATGAAACGTGTGGCCTGGTTTCCCAACGCGCTGTAGTTCGGGCCGATCTTCACCGCGAGCGGGATCGACAGTGATGCCTTCACCAGCGCCACCAGCTCCACCTGCTCGTCCTCGACATCGCGCCCGGTCACGTCAAGGTCTGCGGCGAGCCCATAGAGGTTGAGCTCGATCGCATCGGCCCCGGCGAGCTCGAGCAGCCGCGCGTATCTCACCCAGCCGCCCGACGTCTCCCCGTTCAGGCTGGCCACCACCGGGATCGACAGTGCCTTCTTCGCCTCCTCGAGGTGGCGAAGGTAGCGGTCGGCAACCGACTCGTAGTCCGCCTGGTCAGGGAAGTAGCCGGTGGCCTCCGGATTGCTGTCCGAATGGAGGTCGGCCAGGCGGTCGGCCTGCGCGTCCTCGTGCTCGATCTGCTCCTCGAACAATGAGGGCAGGACGACGGCGGCGACTCCGGCCTGCTCAAGGGAAAGCAGAGAGTCGATCCGGGCAGTCAGCGGCCCGGACGACGCGACCAGCGGGCTGCGCAGCTGCAGTCCCAGGTAGGTCGTCGACAGGTCGAACTCGGGGACGACGGTCAGTTCGGCGGTCATGACGGAACCTCCTCGGTAGCGACGCCCTCAGGGTCGACGATCGCCCCGGGCTCGTGCGGCACGCTTCGTTCGACCCCGGCGAGCTGCTCGTAATAGTGCCAGCGCTCGTCGACGTCGGCCTGGGCCAGGGCCATGAGGTGGTGAGCCCGCTCGGGATCGGAGCGTTCGAGCATCGCGAACCGGGCCTCCGCCAGCGCGAACTCCTTGAATGCCAGCGCCGGCTTGCGGGAGTCGAGGCGGAACGGTTTTGTGTGCTCCTCGGATCCGGGGGCGAACCGGTAGAGGGGCCAGTGGCCACTCTTGACCGCGTCGCGCATGTGCGTCATGGAGTACTTCATGTCGATGCCATGCGCGATGCACGTGGAGTAGGCCAGCACCAGCGACGGCCCGGGCCACGCGGCAGCCTCCTGCAGGGCGCGCACGGTCTGCACCTCGTTGGCGCCGAGGGCGATCTGCGCGACGTAGACGTTGCCGTACTGCATCGCCAGCGCACCCAGGTCCTTCTTCGGCGTGGACTTGCCAGAGGTGGCGAACTTGGCCACCGCACCCCTCGGGGTTGCCTTGGACGCCTGGCCGCCGGTGTTGGAGTAGACCTCGGTGTCGAGCACGAGCACGTTGACGTTCTCACCGGAGGCGAGCACGTGGTCGAGCCCGCCATACCCGATGTCGTAGGCCCACCCGTCACCGCCGATGATCCACACGTCGCTGCGCACCAGCTCGTCGGCGAGGCTCAGCAGGTGGCGCGCGGCGGGGTCCGACCCCAGCTCGGCCAACCGCTCACGCAGGCGCACGACCCGCTCGCGCTGGGCGCTGACGCCTGCCTCCGCAGACTGGTCGGCGTCGAGAAGCTCACGGGCCAGCTCGGGACCGATCGCGTCGGCAAGGTCGCTCACCAGTGACCGGGCGGTCGCCATGCCATGGTCCTTGCCCAGACGCATGCCCAGGCCGAACTCGGCGTTGTCCTCGAACAGGCTGTTGGACCATGCCGGCCCGCGACCGTCGGCGTTACGGCTCCACGGTGTGGTCGGCAGGTTCCCGCCATAGATCGACGAGCAGCCCGTGGCGTTTGCCACGATCATCCGGTCGCCGAAGAGCTGGGAGATCAGACGCAGGTATGGCGTCTCGCCGCACCCCTCGCACGCGCTCGAGAACTCGAACAACGGCTGGAGCACCTGTGTGCCCTTGACGGTGTCGTGTGGAAGCAGCTCACGATCCAGCAGGGGGATGGTGTCGAAGAAGTTGTAGTTGGCGCGCTCGGCGTCGCGGTGCTCGGAGATCGGCTCCATGTTGATGGACTTGTGCCCGACCGCGCTCTTGCTGATCGCGGGGCACTGCTCGACACACACCCCGCAGCCGGTGCAGTCGTCTGGGGAGACCTGGATGCTCAGCAGGTGCGGGGTGGTCAGCTCCCTGGACTTGAAAGCCTTGGACGCGAAGGTGTCCGGTGCCCCGTCCAGCGCATCGGGCGGGAACACCTTCATCCCCATGGCGTTGTGGGGGCACACGATCGCGCACTTGCCGCAGTCGATGCAGATGTCGGGGTCCCAGATCGGGATCTCCTGGGCGAGCGCTCTCTTCTCGTATCGCGTGGTGCCGGTCGGGAAGGTTCCGTCCACCGGCATGGCGCTCACCGGAAGCAGGTCACCCTCGCCCGCGAGTATGCGTGCGGTCACCCTGGTCACAAAGTCTGGCGCCGCCGTCGGGATGGCGTCGCGCAACGGCGTGGTCGAGGTCACCGTCTCCGGCACCGTGAGCTCGTGGAGCTCGGCCAGCGACGCGTCGACGGCGGCGAGATTTCGCTCGACGACCTTGGGCCCGCGCCGGCCGTACGTCTTCTCCACCGCGTGCCGGACCGCGTCCAGGGCTTCCTCCTGGGGAAGGATCCCGGACAGGGCGAAGAAACACGGCTGCATGACGGTGTTGATCCGCCCGCGAAGGCCGAGATCGCCGGCCACCCGCCGGGCATCGATGACGTGCACCTTCAGCTTCTTGTCGATGATGGCTCGCTGAACCTTTTCGGGAAGCACGTCCCACACCACCTCAGGTGGGTACGGCGCGTTCAGCAGCAGGGTCGCGCCCGGCTTGGCCACGGCCAGGACGTCCTGAGTGAACAGGAACCCGAAGTGGTGGCAGGCGACGAGGTCGGCCTGTTCGACGAGGTAGGTGGAGCGGATGGGCTGGCGCGAGAACCGCAGGTGCGAGACGGTCATCGCACCGGCCTTCTTCGAGTCATAGACGAAGTAGCCCTGGGCGTGCAGGTCGCTGTGCTCACTCACGATCTTGACGGTGTTCTTGTTGGCGCCGACCGTCCCGTCGGAACCCAGCCCGTAGAACACCGCGCGGACGTCCCCCTCGGGGATGGGCAGCTCGAAGTCGCGGTCGGGGCGCACCGACAGGTTGGTCACGTCGTCGACGATGCCGACGGTGAACCGGGGCAGCGGCGCCTCGGACCCGAGCTCGTCGAAGACTCCCTTGACCATGGCCGGCGTGAATTCCTTGGACGAGAGGCCGTAGCGGCCGCCGGTCACCCGAGGCATGGCGGCCGAACCGCGCAGACCGTTGGTGGAGGCTTCGGCCAGCGTCGCGACGACGTCGAGGAAGAGCGGCTCGCCATAAGCGCCTGGTTCCTTGGTGCGGTCGAGCACCGCAATCTTGCTGACAGAGAGGGGCAGCGCGGCGATCAGCTCGGCGGCCGGGAACGGGCGGTACAGCCGCACGGTGAGGACTCCGACGCGCTCCCCGCGACGGTTGAGCTCCTCGACGGTCTCCTGGACCGCACCCGCGCCGGAACCCATGATCACGATGACCCGGTCGGCCTCAGGGTGCCCGCTGTACTCAACCAGCTTGTATGCCCGTCCAGTGCGCTCGGCCAGCCGATCCATCGCGTCCTGCACGGCCGCCGGCACCGCGTCATAGAAGGGGTTGGCGGCCTCGCGGGACTGGAAGAACACGTCAGGGTTCTGCGCCGATCCCCGCAGCACCGGGCGCTGGGGCGTCAGGCCCCGTTCGCGGTGGGCCAGGACGCCGTCATCGTCGACGAGGGCCCGCAGGTCGTCCTGCTCGAGCATCGCCACCCGGTTCAGCTCGTGGGAGGTGCGGAACCCGTCGAAGAAGTGCAGGAACGGCACCCGGGTCTGCATCGTGGCGAGGTGAGCGACGAGGGCAAGGTCTTGCGCTTCCTGCACCGAGCTGGAGGCCAGCATCGCGAAGCCGGTGGTTCGGGCGGCCATCACGTCGGAGTGGTCGCCGAAGATCGACAGGGCGTGGGTGGCGAGCGAGCGGGCGGCCACGTGGATGACCGCCGAGGTCAGCTCACCCGCGATCTTGAACATGTTGGGCAGCATGAGCAGCAGGCCCTGCGACGAGGTGAAGGTCGTGGCCAGCGCGCCGGTCTGCAGTGCGCCGTGCAGTGCGCCGGCAGCGCCGCCTTCGCTCTGCATCTGGGCAACCCGAGGCACCATGCCCCACACGTTGGGCCGACCGGTCGACGCCCAGGCATCGGCGAACTCCCCCATCGGAGACGAGGGGGTGATCGGATAGAGGGTCACCAGCTCGCTCAGGGCATAGGCGACCGCGGCCGCTGCCTCGTTCCCGTCGACACATTCATGCCGCATGTCGTCTCTCCCTGCAGTCGTGGCGCCTCAGACGACGAGCCTAGAACCTGTCGATGAACCTCCGTGAGGTTGGGTCGGCGCAAGTTTCAGATCGGGAAGGATCTGCACGCCAGCGCGGCGACTGGCCGCATGCCCGTAGCCTCTGATCATGAGCACCCTCAACGAAGTTGGCGAACGTGATGCCTGGCGCTGTTGGCTATGCGATGAGCCGGTCGACCCCGACGCATCCGTCAACTCGGACCGCGGCCCCAGCGTCGACAGCGGCGCTTCACCGAAGGGCAAGAAGGCTGCCGCTGCCGTGCAGCGTCTTGCGCACCGGAGCTGCAACACGCGCAAGGGCTCGGTCAAGCCCGTCGTGCCCTGGTCTCCGGAGCTGTTCGTCGTGGAGCCGGCCCCGATCGTGACGACCGTCGAGCGGTTGACCCGCAAGGGCGGCCGAGAGGTGGTAGCCCGGTGCCCCAGTCGGGCGGAAGCCGATAAGGCCGCCGCATGGCTCGTGGATCGGCTGTCCCGGTTCGCGCCGGAGCTCGCGGTGGCAACGCAGGTCGAGGCGGGCGGCGGTCAGTTCCTTCTGGTGCTGCGCGCAGTCTGAACGCGTTGGGGCGCTGACCTTTCGAAGTCGGGGCGCGGGCCTTTCGAACCCGCGTCAGGCCATGTTCTCCATGTTCTTCGAGACGACCTCCATCGTCTGGTTGAGCTCTGCCGTAGGGCTGAACTCGACGAGCTCGGTACCGGGGTGAAGCACCGGCGTGTGGCCAGGGCCCACGACATACGCGTCACCGGCGTTGAAGGTCTCCTCACCCTCGGCCGTCCTGTACGTGACGGAGCCCTTCATCACGTACCCAAAATGTGAGCACTGGCAGCGGTCGTCAGGCAGCCCGACGAACAGGGAAGACATGTCAGCTTCCGCGCTGTAGGCCTCGAACCCGACGGTGAAGTCCATGAGCTCGGCGTACCGTCCTTCAAAGCCTGGTGCGCTCACGGGCTCTTTGATGCTCTGAATGCTGGCCTTGGGCATGCGGCCTTCTCCTTCTGCTCATGGATTTCGACATGGGGATTCTGATGACGTGTTCGGCGAGGGCGGTGGCCCTTCGGTAGATCATGCGCGTCGGTCAGGATGCACGGGAGCGCTGGAACGCGTAGATCGTCTACGTCTCCTGGCCTGCCCAGAAGGGAGTCAGAGGCCCGTTTCTATCCGCACTCGTTGGCATGCCCCCACGCCGTGGCACGAGCCACCAGGAAGAGTGTCGTCTTGTCGACCGGCCTACGTTGCCGACGCCCCGCGGATGAAGGCGGCGAGGTCCTTGCTCTGCTGCACCCGGCTCGGCTCGTGGACGTACATCATGTGGCCCGCCGGGTAGTAGGCGTGGTCGATGTTGGCCAGCAGCTCGGCGGGCACGTCGAGGTGGGCGAAGGTCTCCTGCGCGGCGTAGTAGGGCGTGGCGCCGTCGAGGTAGCCGTAGGCAACATGGACCTTGAGGTGCGGGTTGGCGCGCATTGCGCGGGCGAGCTTGTCGCTGACGTTGACGGGCCGACCCTCGAACTCCTTGAACGACCACTCCTCGCTGGCCTTCATCGACAGCTGCTCGTACGGAAGGTCGTTCTCGTAGCCGAGCTCAGAGCGCACGTAGTGGTTCCACGCGGCGGCATAGGGGCCGGCCATCGCGTCCATGCTCGGGTCGGCCTCCATCTTCTCCGCGACCCCGTTGCCGATCGGCCCGGTGAAACGGCTGTCGAGCCGGCCGACGACGAGCCGTTCGCGACGGAGCAGCTCGACGAAGAAGTGAAGGTGCTCCACGCGCAGGTTCGACAGGTCGACGTACTCCTCGCTGAGTCCGGTCAGCCGGGCAAGGGCACCCACCGCCTCGGTGCGCTGTTTCGCGGTGAGCCGGTGCCCCCTGGACAGGACCCACGGATAGGTGCGCTCGGCATACTCCTCGGCCTCGGCGAGCACGCTGCGCAGCGACTTCTTCCCGCGTTTGCCGTGGAAGTGCGCGACGGCTGCGAACGTCGGGAGAAACCCCACGTAGCCGCGGTCCTCGGGCTCGTGGAGGCCGATCGACCCGAGGTCGATGACGCTCGAGATAAGGATGACGCCGTTGAGGAACATCCCGCGGCGGGTCTGGAGGTGCTCTGCGAGGGCCGCGGCGCGGACCGTGCCGTACGACTCGCCCGCGATGAACTTCGGTGAGAGCCAACGGTTGTTGCGCGTGGTCCAGAGGCGGATCACCTCTCCTACGCTCTCGAGGTCGGCGGTGAAACCGTGGTAATCCTTCGGCTTGCCGCCGGAGACCGCGCGGGAGAAGCCGGTCGAGACCGGGTCGATGAAGACCAGGTCGGTGACGCGCAGGAGGGTCTCGAGGTTGTCGGTGAGTCCGTAGGGCGGGGCCTGAAGCGATCCGACATCGCCCGTCACCACACGGCGCGGCCCCATCAGCCCCAGGTGCAGCCAGACCGAGCTCGAACCCGGCCCGCCGTTGAAGGCGAACGTCACCGGTCGAGGTGTGTCGCCGCCCGCCGCTACGACGTATGCCGTGATGGAGACCTCGGCCTTGGCCTTCAGTCCCGTGAAGGCTCCGTCCTCGTATACCTCCTCACGTAGGACGATGCGACCCGTGGTCGCGGTGTAGGCGAGGTCCGTGCGGCCGATCCGCAGCGTGTGCTCCGTCGTGACGACGTCGTCGACGGGGTCGGCGGGCACGGTCGTGGTGGAGGAGGCTGCGGTGTCCTTGTCCTTCGGGGCGTCTGTCTTGATCTCGGCCATGCCCAGACCCTAGACCGCGGCGAGACCTTCGGAGGGACTACCAACTGGCGGGAAGGGTCAGTTCCGGGTGCCTGGGGTGACGAGTGCCGATTCGTAGGCCATGACGACGGCGTGGGTCCTGCTTCGCGCGTCGAGCTTGCCCATGATGCGGGCGACATGGGTCTTCACAGTCGCTTCGGTGATGAACAGGTGGGAACCGATCTCCGCGTTCGACTCTCCTCGTGCCAGCAGGGTCAGGACCTCGACCTCTCGGTGGGTGAGCCCTGCCCGTGAGACCAGGTCAGAGGCTTCTCGCGGGCGTGTGGTGAAGTGCTCGACGATGCGTCGGGTGGCCGAGGCGGCGAACAGCGAAGCGCCGTCGTTGACCACACGGATCGCGTTGAGCAGCTGTGCTTCTGGCGCGTCCTTGAGCAGGAACCCGCTGGCTCCGGCGCGCAGCGCGCCGTACACGTGCTCGTCGACGTCGAACGTGGTGATCACCAGCACCTTGGGCCCGTCCGGCTTCGAGGTGAGGATGTGCGTCGCCTGGATCCCGTCCAGGACCGGCATGCGGACGTCCATGATCACGACATCCGGAGCCGCGAGCTCGCACACCGTGAGTGCGGCGGCGCCATCGGCGGCCTCCCCGACGACCTCGATGTCTTCGGTCGCCTGCAGGACCATACGAAGTCCGGCGCGGACCAGAGGCTGGTCATCGACGACAACGACGCGGATCGTCATGGCGTCGGAAGGCTCAACGGTGCCGTCACCGGTGACACACCGCGAGCAGCCAGAGGTGCCGCGTAGGGCAGGGTCCCCCGGACGGTCCAGACCCCAGCGTTGTGGCCATACTCCAATGCACCACCGTAGAGCTCGACGCGCTCACGCATGCCCAACAACCCGTACCCGCCGCCCTCGACCTGCACAGCATCACCCACCGGGTTGCAGACACTGAGCGTCAGCGACGAAGGGCCATAGCCCACCTCGATCTGCACGGGCGTTCCGGGAGCGTGACTGAGGGCGTTGGTGAGCGCCTCCTGCGCGAGGCGGTATGCCGTGAGCTCGATACCCGGGCTCAACACGACAACATCCCCGTGGAAGGCCACGTCGACGTGTGCCCCCGATGCGGCGGCCTCGGCCACCAGCGCGCCGAGGTCACTCATCCGGGGTTGAGGGGCTGTGTCTGGCATGGGCTCCCTGAGCAGGGTGACCAGGCGCCGCATCTCCACGAGAGCCTCCTGGCCCGATAGCTCAATGGCATCGAGCGCGGCTCGTGTCTGCTCGGGGTCGCGGGTGAGCATCGATCGACCACCACGTGCCTGCAGCACCACGACGGTCACCGCATGGGACACGACGTCGTGCAGCTCGCGCGCGATCCGGCGGCGCTCCTCGGCGACCGCCTCCTCGGCCCGTGAGTCGGCCGACCGCAGCTGCGCGCCGAAAGCGGCCAGCTGGCTATCGATCTGGTGGCGACGACGCCACACGAACCAGCCGACCGCCGCGACGGCCCCCGTGGCCACGACGTCACCCACGAGCGCCGGTTCGGTCGCCTGATCTGCCTCGAACACCGCAAAAGAAAGAACGCCCACCAGAAGCAGCGGAGCCGCGGCCTTGGGACCGGCGAGGGCGAACGCCGCGTATACCGCGACGAGCACCGCGAGCCCATTGGCCATGACCTGAGGCGCGGGGTCCATGAGAGGGGCCTGGATGCCGAAGGCACCCACCACGACGAGCGCCACGAGGACCGGCGCCCGGCTCCGCCACAACAGGGCGCCCGTGATGAGCAACGACAGCACGACGGACAGTGGCGCGCTCCGGTGGATCACGACCAGCTCGGCCTGGGCGAACACCGTGAGCGGAAACGCGATCGCGACGTCGAGCCAGCCGGGTGCCCAGTCATCCCTCGGCCGTCCGCGTGGCCACATGTGCCGATGGTAGGCCCTCAGAGGGCGAGAGCGAGTCCCTCGAAGGATGTACGCCGGGCGGTGTACGACCACCGCTCAAGATGGGTCTTCGTGCCGACGCGGTGACCCCCGTGACTCCCTAGCGTGGCTCATGGGTCCGGGACTGTGTACGAGACCCCGAAAGCCCAGATGGCCAAGGGGACAGTCACGAGGCCACCCGTCCTTCGAATGATCGAGGTGTCCGATGACAACTGCAGCATCCCTCCATCAGGCTCGCACCCTGTCCACCGCCACCACGTGGCTCGGGTGGATCTCCGTCGCGCTCTGGACGTCCGCAGCCGTCCTGGTCCCGGTGCTGGACAACGCGAACTCGGAATTGGCCGGTTCGATCGGCAACCTCAGCGCCGCGGTGCTGATCGCCGCAGGGCTTCTCACATTCGAAAAGGCAGCCCCCTGGCTGGGGTTCAGCCTCATCACGCTCGGGGCGCTGATCGGAGGCGTGTTCCTCGTCTACCTGCTCGTGCCCATGATCCTCGCGATCGCGCTGATCGTGCAGGTCGCGCGAGACACGTTCAGCCATCAGACGTTCTAGCCCGCTCCTTTGGCGAGCCGCCAGGCCCACAAGCCGGGGCTCGGACCACCCTGCGATGAAAGGAAGTCCCGACATGTCCGTCCAACACACCATCACGACAGGTCTCGCCGCTGGCGCCCTCCTGGGAGCTTCGCTCCTCCTGGCCCCCACAGCCACAGCCGCCCCACCCAACCCGTATCCGCTGGGCACATTCACGTGCGTCGAGGGCAGTTCGAGCAGGACCCTCGACGTCTCCGGGGTGAATCTCCCGAGGTTCCCCCGCCAGGTCGGCTTCGTTGGCGGCAAGGCAATAGTGGGACGGTGGATGAGAAACGTTGACGAGGGAACGCTCAACGTCATTGAGGGGCCGAACGGGATCGAGGACATCTCGTTCTCCGTTGACTTCTCCGGACCTCTCAACCCAGGGCGCCAGGCAAGCACCCCCGACCTGTCCAGGCTGACACCTTGCAGCACCGGCGGCGGAGGGATCAGCGAGCAGTTCACATTGGATCCGGGATCGGTCGACCAGCTGGGGCTTGACGACAACTATGTCGGTGCCCTCGTCACGGTCACCGATACCTGGTCCGAGACGGTGTGGATCAATCCGGTCCAACTGTCCAAGCGCTGAGCCGGCACCGCGGCTCACCCGGCGACGCGTCGACGGGTGGGCCGGCATCGCGTCGAGGGGTGGGGAGACACCAGGGCAGAGTCAAGATGCGACGTCTCCCTAACGCAGCTCTCTTCGCATCTTGTCGTTGGTCAGCTCCACCCCTGCCTTCACCGGGTGCTGTTCCGCTTCGACCGTGAAGCCATGTCGCTCGAAGAACGGCCGGGCTGTGATGCTCACGTCGGCTGAGAGCGCGGGTATCCCTTCGCTGCGTGCATGCGCCTCCACGTGCGCGAGGAGCTGCCGCGCCACTCCACGTCGCTGGTGACGCGGCGAGACGAACATCATGTCCACGTAACCGTCGGGGCCTCCGAGCGGCCCGTCGGCTGCCTTGCCTCGGCCATCCTGGGCCGGGAGCAGCCCCGGCGGGCTCGCGTGAGGAGGGTTGTGCCGACCAACCTGGAGTGCCACGCCAGGGCGCTGACCTGCGGGTTTGCCGAAGGAACGCCAAACGCCCCCGACATCTCGAGGGCGTTCGGGTTCTGTCTCAACAGAGCGCGCCCGGAGGGATTCGAACCCCCAACCTTCTGATCCGTAAGCAGTCTGGGCCGAATCCGCCGCGGGCCGGAATCAGCCTAAATGGGTCCTGACCTGCGCGAACGTCCTTTAACCGCAACCGGTTCGGGCGCTTGAAGGCGGGCTGTCCGTGCAGTTCCGGTACGTTTCCTGACGCATTCCTGACGCGCTTGTCTAACGTCGCGCTGGCCTTGCACGGAGAGCGTTCGTCGACCAACTGCTCAAGCGGTTGCGAGGTGACCCGGGGTAGTAGCCCTAGGTCTGGGGTCGACGCGTGGCTCGATTTCGTGGTCTGCAGGATCTTGAGCTCATGTGGGCGATGGAAGCTCAAGACGGTAGCCATGACCGCGCAGAGTGGTGATCTTCGGAAGTTCAAGGCCGTCGGGCCCGTTGGGGGGTGGAACTGCTTCGGAGAGTCGGCGGCGTAGGGCGGCCATTGTGACATCAAGGGTCTTGGTCGAGCCGAACCAGTTCTCGTCCCAGACCTGGGCCATCAGGTCCTCTCGGGTGAGGGCGACTCCTGGATGGCGTGCCAGAGCCACGAGGAGCTCGAACTCCTTCGGTCGCAGGTCGATCTCGCGGTCACGAACCAGACACCGTCGTGCGGCGATGTCCACGACGAGGTCGGCCACCCGGATCGGTTCGGTGTCGGTTCCCACAACCGGTCGCCGGCGTAGGTGCGCGCGCAGCCGAGCCAGCAGGACGGTCAGGTTGAACGGTTTGACCAGGTAGTCGTCGGCTCCGGCGTCCAGACCCACGACGACATCGATCTCGTCCGTGCGCGCGGTCAGGATGATGATCAGCAGGTTGGGCTGCTCGGCGCGAAGAATGCGTGCCACCTCGACGCCGTCGATGTCTGGTAGCCCGAGGTCGAGCAGGACGACGTCGGGAGGTGACTCGCGTGCAAGGGTCAGTCCGCCCCCGCCTGTTCGGCGCCAGTACGCGTCATAGCCGTTGCCCTGCAGTCCGGCCTGGAGGTGCCGGCCGATGGTCGCATCATCTTCGATCGTCAGGACTTGGAGCCTGTCCGAGGCTTGTGTGCGGCTCATGAGCCTGATCGTATGCACGGCCGCGGCTCGAGCACTGGGGACATCGCCAGTCGGATTCTCACAGGTCTCGCGTTGAGACGTGTTGTTTCAGCGATGGGCACGCAGGCGCGGGTGTGTGCGCTCTTTTTGGCCATGAGTTCATCACGGGTCAAGGAGCATCGCATAAGCGTGAGGGCGATCCGCGGGCGCTTCTCTTCGAGTCATCGGCCTCAAGTGGTATCAACCTTTGTTTCGTGGGTTCTAAGAGTGGCATGCCGGCGAACACGAACTCGCGGTATGCCCAGAAACGGAACAGCGCCCCGAGGCCAATCCCGACGATGTTGGCCAAGTTGTCGGCGAGCGGGAGTGCAAGTCGAACTCGTAGCGGGAAACGCTCAGGCATGCGAACGCGATGGCCATGGCGGCGAGGTTGACCACCACGAACAGCGAGACTTTGTGGGCGGCTGGCCGCTTGCGGCGCTGGCGGAAGGTCCAAAGACGGTTGCCCAGCCACGCCACGAAGGTGCCAGCACTCGCCGAGATGATTCGGGCAGTGAGCGGCTTGTCGTGGAGCGCTCCTGCGTCTTGCCCTTCGCCGAGCATGCCTATCAGGTGTGGGCCGAACACGAGGAGGTTGTAGCCCGCCAGATCGATGACGAACGCCACGACGCCGACCGCGCCGAACTTGAGCATCTCGCGGACGAGCATGTGTGGGCCCTATGAGCGCGATACAGCAGTCTGTTGGCGCTTGGGGGCACAATTCGAGCCTAGCTTTAGTCCTTGACCAGCCAGCCTCATCGACCTTCAAGCCCGTCTTGTCGACCCAGAAAGGTGAACTGACACTTTGGCTGTATCGGCAGTGTCAAGGCCCTGGGCCAGTCCTGGGATTCGCCGGCCTGCTGGATAGAGTCGGTCAGGAAGCTTGGTTGAGGAGGACGAATGGACGATCACCGCGCGCTACAAGGGTGGGGCAGAACCAGCCCCAGCGTCGCCATGGTGCACTCCGCCGGCGACGATGTTGAGCTTGTCCGGCTGGTCGCTGATGCCGGACCGCGCGGGGTGCTCGCTCGAGGGCTGGGCAGCAGTTACGGCGACGCTGCGCAGAATGGTGGCGGCGTCGTGGTGGACATGACCTCCCGTGATCGTGTTCTTTCTGTGGATACCGGGACGGCGCTGGTCGAGGTTGAGTCAGGTGTCAGCCTGGACCAGCTGATGCGGCTGCTGCTGCCTCTGGGGTTGTTCGTCCCGGTGAGCCCGGGCACCCGTCAGGTCACGGTGGGTGGGGCGATCGCGGCCGACATCCACGGGAAGAACCATCACGTGGACGGCAGTTTCGGGCGCCACGTCGTGTCCATGGACCTGCTCTGTGCCGATGGCACCATCCGCACACTCACCCCCGAGTCCGAGCTCTTCTGGGCCACCGTTGGAGGCATGGGACTGACCGGCCTGGTCGTGCGGGCAACCCTGCGAATGAAGAAGGTTGAGTCGGCGTACTGCCTGGTGGACACCGAGCGATGCGTGAACCTCGACGACCTGCTCGCTCGAATGACCGAGGGCGACCACAGGTATACGTACTCGGTGGCCTGGATCGACTGCCTGGCCAGCGGAGCCTCACTGGGTCGTTCCGTCCTGACTCGCGGCTGGCCGGCGACCCTCGAGCAGCTGCCCCGCAAGCTGCGCGATCATGCCCTGGACTTCCACCCCAGACAGCTGGCGGTCGCGCCCCCGGTCTTTCCCAGCGGCATGCTGAACCGGGCCACCGTGGCGGCCTTCAACGAGGTGTGGTTCCGCAAGGCCCCCCGCGAACGTCGGGGCGAGGTCCAGAGCATCGCGGCCTTCTTCCACCCCCTGGATGCGGTGTCGAGCTGGAACCGCATCTACGGTCCAAAGGGCTTTCTGCAGTACCAGTTCGTGGTGCCCTTCGGCGCCGAAGACACCCTGCGCCGGTGCATCGAGATGCTCAGCGACGCCGGCCAGGCCTCGTTCCTGGCAGTGCTCAAACGCTTCGGGGCACAAGGGGACGGCCATCTGTCTTTCCCCACGCCGGGCTGGACCCTGGCTCTGGACATCCCGCTGGGCGCACCGATCCTGGGTGGTCTGCTCGACCGCCTGGACGCAGAGGTGATTGCCGCGGGTGGGCGTGAGTACCTTGCCAAGGACTCCCGTCTGTCGGCCTCGGAGGTCGCACCTATGTATCCTCGCCTCGAGCAGTGGCGGGCCATCAGAAAGGGTGTGGACCCCGACGGGGTCTTCACCTCTGATCTCGCCAGGAGGCTGGGACTGTGAAGGACGCCATCGGCAACGTGCAGCGGGTGCTGGTTCTGGGGGGGACCTCGGACATTGCCCTGGCGACCGTCGCGAGGCTGACCGCGGGGCGCCGCAGCGTTCAGGTCACGTTGGCAGCCCGTCCCGGGGAGCGTCGTTCCGCCGCCACCGCAGAGCTTCAGTCCCTCAGCCTGCAGGTCAGCGAGGTGGACTTCGATGCCACCGACAGGTCGTCGTATGAGAAGGCAGTGACCCTCGCGTTCGACGACGGAGGGGACATCGACGTGGTCATCGTCGCGTTCGGGCTCCTTGGCGACCAGGCGCGTGCGTGGCGCGATGTCGACGCGGCACTGGACCTGGTCCAGGTCAACTACGCGGCGGCGGTCGCGTGCGGGGTCCTGGTTGGCGAGAGGCTTCGCGCGCAGGGTCACGGCGCGATCGTTGCCATGTCATCGGTGGCCGGTGAGCGCCCCAGGAAGTCCAACTTCGTCTATGGCTCGACCAAAGCGGGGATGGACTCCTTCTACACCGGTCTGGGCGACGCGCTCGCTGCAGACGGCATACAGGTCATGGTTGTTCGCCCTGGATTCGTCCGGAGCAAGATGACCGAGGGGCTCAAGGCGGCACCGCTGTCACAGACCCCGGAACAGGTCGCCGACGTCATCGTGGCGGGCCTGCGTGATGGGCGTCGCACAGTCTGGGCGCCACCTGCGATGCGCTGGGTCATGTTGGCCCTGCGGCACCTGCCACATCCGGTGTTCAGCCGCCTGCCGATCTGAGCGACTCGCGGTGCTAAGAAGGGCCTCGTTCAGAAGTAGACGGAGCCGATCAGGGATAGAGCCCAGATGGCACCGAGGACCATCAGCATCCGGTCGTGAAGGACGATCTCCTCGGGCTCGCCAGCGGCACCACTGTCGACGTCCACGGAGTACCGCAGCAGGGCCACCACGAAGGGGACGATGGACACCACGCTCCACTGGTTGGACGCCGGCCTGGCCATCGTGAAGGCCCAGAGCGCGTAGGTGGTGACCAACACCCCTGCCGACATGGTCCAGACGAACCGCAGGTAGGAGGGGGTGTAGCGCTTGAGTACCGGGCGGATCGCCGCGCCGGCGCTGGTGTCGGAGCCGGTGCAGGTGTGATTGGTCTGGCTGATCTCGGCGTACCTCTTGCCCGTGGCCATGAACAACGACCCGAAGCCGGCCGCGATCAGGAACCACTGCGAGAGCTGGACGTGGGTCGCAACGCCCCCGGCGATGGCGCGCAGCAGAAACCCGGACGCAACGCTGGTGAGCTCGATGACCGGTTCGTTCTTCATGCCCAGGCAGTACCAGATCTGCACTGCCTCATAGATCGCGACGACGACCAGCAGCTGCCACGCCACGAGCGCTGAGATGACCAGTGCGGCCGGCAGCAGGACCAGGGCCGCAACCCAGGCCTCGCGCACCGAAAGCTCCCCCGATGCCACCGGGCGCAGGCGTTTCGTGGCGTGCGCCCGGTCGGCCTCGACGTCGACAGCGTCGTTGACCAGGTAGATCCCGGACGAAGCCACGGTGAAGGCGATGACCGCGAGGAGCATCTGCACCAGAGCCCGAGGCTGGGTGACGACGCCCGCGGCGACGGGAGCGGCAAGAACCAGGACGTTCTTGACCCACTGGCGGGGGCGGCACGCCCGAACGAGAACCCGCGCCGAGGGGCGTGATACGCGCAGCCTGCTCATCATCTCGTCGCCCGCCTCGCCGGGGCGACCCAGCGTGCAATCGCTGCGCCGATGAGGGCGCCGCCCAGGACGTCGCTGGGGTAGTGGACGCCCAGGATGACCCGGCTGGTCATCATCACCGGGATCGAGAACAGCGGCCACCGCCGCCGCAGCAGACCGGAGTACACCATGGCAGCGGCAGTCGTCGACGCGGCGTGGGAGGAGGGGAAGCTCCAGTCGCTGGGCGTTGCAACGAGAACCTGTATCCGCGGGTCGCTGGGACGGTGGCGACGAACCACCCGCTTGATCACGATGCTCAGGCCGTGGGTGCCGGCCACTGTCGCGGCGGCCCCCAACCACCGGCTCCTTCGCCCCGGGTCGAGCCGGGCGCCCAACAGTCCCAACGCAATCCAGGACAGCCCATGCTCACCGACATGGCTCAGGATCACTGCGCCGGTCCGGATCCCGGCGGAGGCCGTCAGCGACTGGACCCCTATCAGGGCCGCGACCTCGTGCTCTTGAGCGCTCAACGGGCGCTGACCGCAACGAAGTCGCGCGACGACGGCTGCAGATAGCGGTAGGGGTTCGGGTGCGCGTCCTTGGTGAGCATGTGCGGGACCGCAACGCCGGGGCTCGGGTGGGAGTAGGTCATGAAGTTGGTCCAGGCCTTGTTGATGTCCAGCTCCATCGCGTTGACGGCTCCGGCGTCATGCACGATGTTGGCCAAGGTGGGCACCGACATCGAGGCGCCCACGACGAAGACCAGCGAGCCGTCCTTGCGGACCCCCAAGGCTGAGCGCCATACGAAGGTGGTGTTGCCCACAGTTTTGCCCCAGGTCCGTGTGGTCGTGTCATTCACGTCTGGTGAGATCGTGCCGTTCTCCACCAGCATGCCAAGGTTCTGGCGCACGGCTGCGACATCCGGACCCGGGGCTGTGGCCGCGTTCCACCTGACCACGTCGACGCGTCCGTCCTTGTAGAGCACCATCGAGGCGGCACCCTGGCGAAGCGACGCGGCGGTCTTGCCGTCCTGCCAGTAGCCACCGTTGTTGTCCTGCATCGTGAAGCCGGAGTTGAACGTCGCCAGCAGGCTGTCACGGCGCGACGACGGCACGTAGAACGGCTGCGACCACCCGGTGCCGCCCGGCACGGAGTACCCCGGATGCAGGACCATCTTGACCAGCGTCTGGTTGAGCCAGGCCACCCCGACCAGGTAGCTGGTGTGCTGTGCGTCCGGGCGCAGGAACGCGGCGCGGATGGCGGGTTGTCCGTGGAGGCTGAGCAGCGTCTGCCACACGCCCTCTTCGGGCAGGGCCGGTCGGGCCTGGGCTGGGATCGATGCCGGAGCGGCCATCCATCCCTTTGGATGGGCAGCGCGGGTCGGTGCCACTTTGGGAGCTGAGATCACGGGGATCCCGCCAGCGAGGCTTCCCCCGACCTTGGGCGGGTCGAGCTGGTACTGGACCTGTTCCAGCTCGTCCACGACCCAGCCCATCCCGTTGAACCGGGCCCACTCAGCCAGCCTCGCCGTCGTCGTGTCGGTGCCAGGGGCCATCAAGGCGCCACCGACCGACCAGGTCAGCCACACCAGGACGACCACCATCAGCGCGCCAACGCGGCGCACCCAGATCCGGCGCCGACTCGGGCGTTGTTTCCCTTGACCCGGCTCAAAGCGTGGGGACGTCGCCGGTCTGGCTCTCACAGGTCTCGCAGTTCTTCGACTGCTGGGCGGGTGGAGGCCCGGGCGCTGACCATGGCCGCGGTGCCCAGCGCGGACACGACGGTCAGGACGGTGATCGTCAGGTAGCCCCATGGGATGGCGATGACCGACGGCGGCGGGTCGAAGACGCCGGTCAGGACCTTGATCAGCATCTGGGAGAGGCCCCACGCGATCAGGCCGCCGCCGATCAGGCCACCGACGGTGATCAGGAGACCCTCGCTGAGGGCCAGCCCGCGCAGCTGGCGCCGTCTTGCGCCCAGCACCGAGAGGATCGCGAGGCTGCGCCGGCGTTCTGCGAGCCCGACTGCCAGGACGATCCCACCGGCGCTGGCGGCCAACAGGACGGCGAATACCAGCTCGAGCCGGGTCAGGCCGGCGAGGTTGACCGAGGTCAGGCTTGATCCGACCTGGGAGCGGGCTTCGGTCACGTTCGTGACAGTTGCTGCGGCGCCAAGTCGGCGTTGAAGATCGGCTGCGACGGAGCTCTGGTTGGTGCCGCCGGTGTCGATCAGGAAAGCGCCGACCGCGTTCGAGCCGGTGACCTTGGTGATGTAGTCGGCGTTGGCCACGAAGAAGCTGTCCTTGGGCGCGGTGGGGAACTCCTTGACGATGCCGGCGTAGTGGAACGGGACCGTCTGTAGTTTCTTGGTCCGGCTGTCCTGCAGTCTGAGGTTGATCAGGTCGCCGGGAGCGAGTTGGAAGTCCTTGACTGTCTCGTCGCTGACAAGGATGGCGTCGGGTTGGGCGGCCAGCTTGGCCATCAGGGCTTTGGCGGTCCCGCCGGTGAAGTACGCATCCTGGAGCGCGGTGGCGCTGGTGATACTCGCCGGGCGTACGCCGTAGAGGTCCTGCAGGTCGGCTCCGACGTAGGCGAAGCGGTGCTGGACCGGCTCGACGTGGCGGACTCCCGCAACGGACTGCATGCCGGCACCGGCGGCCGGTGCGACCCGCAGCCCGGGAGACTCAGTCACCGTTACGTCAGCGCCGTTACTCAGCTGCGCGTCGGCCTCTGCTTGTTGCTGGTAGGTCGCGTTGAAGGTTGCGGTCGAGGCGGCAAAGGAGATGGCCAGCGCGACCAGGACCAGGGCGCGCGCCAGGGGGCGCCGTTGTCTGGACATGCTCGACGCACCGGTCTGGGCGAGCCGGCCCGTCAGCGGCGCGATGAGTCGTGCGAGCGGGCGTCGACCATGTTTTAGCGCCAGGTCCACAATTCGCCACAGCAACATTGCTGCCCCGAGCCACAACAGGGCGGGGCCGAGGAACGCCCAGTAGGACACGGAGATCGTGGCCACACCTTCGGGGGCCAGGACCAGGGAATAGTTGTTGCTGCTGGAGGCCCAGAACACAAAGAGCGCACCGGCGATGAGCATGAAGTCGACCCCGCTTTTCATCCACCATGGCGTGTGCGGTCGCCCCACTGCGTGACGGGATTGGGCGACGGTGCGGGTTCGAAGGTCCCGTAGCGCGGGGACCAGGACCGTCAGCGTGGCAATGGCCAGTCCGGCGACGAATGCGATCGCGGCCCAGATGAGCGTCGTCGAAGCGCTGCTGCCAGCGGGTGAAGGCCCGAAGGCCAGGCGCCCTGCGGCTGCCCCGATTCCCAGGCCCAGGACGCCGCCGACGGTGCCGACCAGGAGGGCTTCGACCACGGCCAGTCGGGCGACCTTGCGTGGTGCCAGCCCCCTGGTTCGCAGCAGTGCCTGTTCGGCGCGTCGTCGGTCTGCCCCGGCGCTGGCCAGGGCTGCGGTCAGCAGCGCGGCCAGTACCGCGCCGGGCAGGCCGAGGAACAGAAACAGCATCTGGGCGTAGATCGCGTCGCTGCGTGCGCCTTCCAGTGCCGCTCCGAGGTCGTTGCCGACCACGCCCGCTCCTGCGAGCTGCGCCTCGAGGTTGTGCGCGGCTCCGATCACGGACTCGTATGCGGCGGCAGGGTCGCTCGAGAGGGGGGCGCCACGTACGACGTGGATCTGGGTGGTTGGGGCGGGGGCTGCGGCCGTTGAGGCGTGGCTCATGACGGTGTCGAAGGTGGCCTGGGGTAGCAGGATCACGTTGTCCGGGGGCGCTGAGGGTTGGGACTTGGGTGGTGCGCCGACCTTCTGGAACAGGGAGTCCGCCTGTGGCAGGTCGACGACGCCGGCGACGATGACCACGACCGGGGCAGACCCAGCGCGCCCGATGCTGACCGTGTCGCCGGGGCGGACGTGCAGGTTCGCTGCGGTTTGCTGGGCCAACAGGACCCCGGTGGGTGAACCGCTGAGCTGGCGAATCTCGCCGGGGAACGTGTGCCGGTAGGTCGGGGTCAGACCCAGGACCACGCCGGGTCCGGTGCTCTGGGTGGTGCCCCCGACGGTGGAAGACAGGCCAGTGGTCGCCGCCATCGATACGCGCTCTGCCGCTGTGACGCCGGCGGTCTTGGTAACCGTGTTCAGCACCGCGGCGGGGTCCGCCCCGGGTTGGACCTGGACCTGCCAGTCGACAGCCACCGAGTGCACCGCCCTAGCGGTCATGGTCGCTTTGGAGGTCGTCAGGAATGTGCCCAGTGCGGCAATGAGCGCCACCGCCAGGGAGATCCCCACGGCTGTGGCCGCCAACCGCCCGGTGCGCCGGCGCAGCAGGCCAGCCAACCACGTGATCGTCATGACAACACTCCTTGGGTAGCGGCAGTGAGTAGTCGACCTTCGTGCATGCTCCAGTGCGTGTCGAGGCGCTCAAGAACGGTCCGGTCATGGGTGGTGACCACCAGCGCGGCACCGATTTGCGCGGTCGTGGCGAGCAACACGTCGATCAGGTGTTGGCCGGTTGCGTGGTCGAGCTGGCCGGTTGGCTCATCCGCCAGGATCAGGCGTGGTCTCTGGGCGAGCACCCGGGCCACGGCCACGCGCTGGGCTTGGCCGCCGGAGAGCTCCTCGGGCAGCTTGCCTGCCAGGTCGCTGACCCCGACCCGCTCGAGTGCCTCGGCGACCCGGGCGCGGCATTCCTGCTCGTCCACCCCCGCCAGGATCAGTGGCAGTGCCGTGTTTTCGGCGACGTCCAGGGCCGGCACCAGACTCGGGCTCTGGAAGACAACCCCGATGTCTTGGGTGCGCTCGGCAGCGTCGGTCGAGAAACTGGGCCAGGTGACTTGTCCGCGGGTCGGCAGCTCCAGGCCTGCCATCAGGTGCAGGAGCGTGGACTTTCCGGACCCCGACGGTCCGGCGATCGCGATCCGGGCACCGGGTACCACCTGCGCGGTGGTGCCTTGGACGGCGACCACGGCGGAGAGGCCGGAGCCGAATGTGCGCGAGGCATCAGTGCACACGACAAGGTTCTCGATGTGGTTCATGAGAGCACGGCCCCGTCCTGCAGTGAGATGACGCGGCCCGCGATGCGGACCACTTCCGGGCTGTGGGTCACCACGAGCAGGCCCGCGCCGTCGGCGACGCGTTCCTGCAAAAGCGTCAGGATCTGCTGCTCGCTCTGCCCGTCGAGCTCGCCGGTGGGTTCGTCGGCCAGGACGATGTCCGGGTCGTTGGCAAGGGCCACAGCCAGACCGGCGCGGGCCAGCTCACCGCCGGACAGCTCCTGGGGTACCGCCCGCCCGCGCCCGCTGAGCCCGACCTGTTCGAGCAGCTCGTCGGGACTGTACCGTCGGTTGTCCTTGTCGCTGGCGAGCTGGGCGAGCTTGATGTTCGCGCGAATACTCAAGTGTGGCAACAGGTTACGGGACTGCATGAGGATGCCGATGCGCTGCGCCCGGATGCGCGCCCGTTCGGCCTCGGGACGGTGGCTCACCCGCTCGCCACCCACCGTGACGGTGCCGCCGGCCGGTTCGTCGAGCCCAGCCAGGCATGACAGCAGGGTCGACTTGCCTGACCCCGACGGGCCGACGACAGCGACGGTCTCGCCGCGCTGCACAGTCAGTGACACGCCCCGCAGGGCCAGGGTCTCGTCGTCGCCGGTCCGGAAGAACCGGTACAGGTCGCGGGCCTGCAACGCCGCTGCTGCCATCAGCTCCACCGCAGGGAGTCAGACACGATGCGCCAAGGGTCGACGTTGTCGGCGTTGACCGGGCCAGAAAGCGTGAGGTCGACTCTCTTGCCCGCCCGGTAGAACGTGTAGCGCTCGAAGGCGTCACGGACGACTTTGCCAGTCACCTGGTCGGGCGCCGAATCGCCCTGGTAGGTCAGCAGGATCGCACTCCCGCCGGCTCGAGTGACCACCGCCACCTTGCCCATTGCGAACTTGGGGACTGTCTTGAGCGAGGGCACGTCGGTGTTTGTCACCGAGGCGATGGTGGGCTGGGTCGGTGTGGCCGCCGCTGACACCTCGATCTTGTTCAGCTTGTCGGTGAACGACGTCGTCGTCCCGTTGGAGGTTCTAGCCCACCCCTCGGGGGTCTTCACCGAGTACCCGCCACCGGCAGGGCTGAACACCACGTAGGCCTGGTTGTCGGGGATGTCGCCCGACGGGTTTACCTCAGTTGCTCTCGGAGCGGGCTGGGTGGATGCAGTTTTGGCCGGTGAGGGCCCGTTCGAGCTCGCCTCGGTGGCCGGCGACGGGCCGCCCGTGCTGGCGGGGGGTGCCGATGTCCCGCCGCACGCGGCCAGGATGACGGATGCGGCGATTGCTCCAGCCATGGTCAGGGTCCTGCGTGCGCTCATGATGCCTCCAGATCTCGGCGAACAACAACGCTGACAACGCTACGAATCCGACGGTTAACGGGCAGACCACCCACGGCAAGAGGACGGCAAAACCTGCCGATGAACGCCCGGAGCCACCGGGCCCGTCCCTCGCAGACGCCATGATGGGTCCATGCGTCAACGCGTGGTCCGGGTTGCAGTGGGGGCAGTGGCAGTGGCACTGGTGTTGTTTGCCGTGCCGCTGGCGATCATGGTCCGGTCCGCGTTCTTCACCCAGGAGCGCGTCGAGCTCGAGCGCGCGGCGCTGGCGGCGGCCCTGAGTGTGGGCCCCCAGTTCGCATCCGGTGACCAGGTGGAGCTGCCTTCCGCAGCTTCCGACAACCCGGTTGGGGTCTACGACCTCAAGATGCAGCTAAGAGCTGGAAAGGGCCCAAGGGCAGCGGATTTGGTCACTCGGAATGCCGCGAAAGGTGTTGTGGCGGACGGACAGATCGGCCGCGACCTCGTGGTCGCGGTCCCGGTCACGTCCGCGGAGGACGTCGTCGGCGTGGTGCGTGCCTCGGTGGCGGACACCGTGGTCTGGACACGCGTCATACTCGCCTGGCTCGCGATGATCGCCCTTGCAGTCACCGCCCTGCTCCTCGCCGTCCTGGTCGCGCGGCGACAGGCCCGACTGCTCAGCGAGCCGCTGGAGTCACTGTCCAACGTGTCCCGACGTATCGCCGGCGGAGACCTCGCCGCTCGCGCCGAGCTGAGCGCCATCCCGGAGATCCACCAGGTTGCCCAGACCCACAACGCCATGGTCGGTCGGCTCACCGAGATGATCGAGAAGGAACGCCACTTCAGTGCCAACGCATCCCACCAGCTGCGCACGCCTCTGACCGGCCTCCAGCTTGGGCTCGAGGCCGCCCTGACAAACCCACCAGATGATCTGCGGCCCGTACTGCTCACGGCAGCGGGGCAGGTCCGCGAGCTTCACCGGACCGTCGACGAGGTGCTCGCTCTGGCACGCCTTGGCTCGGACCAGTGGCTTGTTGCCACACCTCGTGAGCTGGGTCAGCTGATGGACGAGGTCGAAGCCCGCTGGCACGGCCCGTTGGCCGGGCTGGGACGTCGACTCCTGGTGATCCTCGAGCCCGACCTCGTCACGATCGAGGTCCCAGGAAGTCTGATCGCCCAGATTCTGAACGTGTTGATAGACAACGCTCTTCGCCACGGCAAGGGTTCAGTGACGCTGACCGCCCGCGAGATCAGTGATGCGCTGGCAGTTGATGTTGCCGACGAAGGCTCGATCACCATCGAGCCGGCTGTCGTGTTCGACCGCGGCACGTCAGAAGATGAGGGACCAGGCATCGGCCTGGCACTGGCCCGGTCCCTGGCCGAAGCCAGCGGTGGGCGGTTGGTGCTGGCCCACAGATCACCAGCAACCTTCACACTTTTCCTTCCTGCGGGCACGGTCCAGGACGGGCAGCCCGTCGAGCTGGCGGCCGACTGAGTCGTCCACCCCGCGGTCTCCAGCGGCGGTGGCTTCCGTTGTCAGAGTGGGTCGGACCGTGTCGTGGCCGCCAGCGGCAGCCGCAGCTCGAAGGCAGCCCCCGGCTCCGCGCCCCCGGGGAGCAGGTTGAGCGTGCCGCCGTGGGCCTGGGCGATCTCTCGGCTGATCGCCAGACCCAGCCCGCTGCCGCCACTGTCGCGGGCCCGGGCCAGGTCGAGGCGAGTGAACCGGTCGAAGATCCGAATCCGGTCCTCGAGGGGAACACCAGGGCCGTCGTCGGCGACCTGCACGATCGCCCAGTCGCCGTCGCGGCGCAGCGACAACGACACGGTTGTGGCAGCGTGGCGGGCCGCATTGTCGGCCAGGTTGCCCACGACCTGGGCAAGCCTGGCGCCATCGCCTCGGACCCGCAGCGCCGGCAAGGGGACCACGTGGACCGTCACATCGGCGTGTCTGCGCAGCCGTTCGGCCTCTTCATGCACCACGTCATCCAGGTCGACATCGTCGTGGGCCAGTGGGATGCGCCCGTCCAGGCGGGCCAGCAGCAGCAGATCCTCGACCAAGTGCTGCATGCGGTCGTATTCGCCCTGGAGGTCTTGGCCGGTCTCCTGCCACAGGGCGAGGTCTTGGCGGGCAAGAGCCACTTCGAGGGAGGCCTGCATGTTGGCCAGTGGGCTCCGCAGCTCGTGGGAGGCATCGGCGACAAACCGGCGCTGGCGTCCGGCGGAGGCCTCCAGCCGGTCGAGCATCGAGTTCATGGTCTCGGCCAGGCGGTGCACCTCGTCGCGCGCTGCCGGCAGGGGAACCCGCTTGGACAGGTCGCCGCCGCCGATCTCGGCTACCCCGCGCCGTATTCGCTCGACCGGCGCCAATGCGCGACCTACGCCCCGCCAGGTAACGAGCGCGGTCAGCAGTAGTGCCGCCGGGAGGACCTGGAACAGTAGCGACCGCGCGCTCTGGACCGCTTCGTCGACTGGGGCCAACGACAGAGCCACCACGATCGTGCGCTGCGCCGTCGGGGGTCCGGTCGTCTCCTGCAGGACCCGGAAACGCTCACCGCCGCCGATCGGCAGCGCGGACAGCGTGCTGATCTGGGAGGCGGTCTGGCCCGGGTTCGGCTGAACCAGCGCGTTCTCGCCCTCAATGTTGCCGCTGGCTGCCAGGACCCGCCCGTTGCTGTCGAGCACCTGCACCACGCTGGCGTCGTCCTGGGTCGCGGGCAGGACCGACGGGAGTGTGCCGTTGCTGAGAGCCACGATGTCTTGGGCCCGGGTGCGTGCCGACGTGTCCACCCCCGCGAGCAGATCGCGTTGCAGCAGGACGACAAGCGCGACGCCGGCCAGCGCCAGAACGATCGCGACCGCGGCCGTGGCTGCCAGGGTGATGCGTCCGCGGACGCCAGGTCTGGTCCACGTCATCGCTTCCGCCCGCCCAGGCGATATCCGACGCCACGGACGGTGTCGATGCTGACGTCCTTGGACGATGCGAGCTTGCGTCGCAGGTGGCCGACGTAGACCTCCACGACGTTCGCGTCACCATCGAAGGCCTGGTCCCAGACGTGCTCGAGGATCTCGGTCTTGCTCACCACATGGTCGGCCCGGTGCGCCAGGTAGCTGAGCAGCCCGAGCTCGCGGGCGGTCAGGCGCAGCTCCTGGTCGCCCAGCCAGGCCCGGTGTCGCTCGGGTTCGACCCGCAACGACCCGACCGTCAGAGACGGGTCAGGGCCGGCGCTGCTGCGGCGAAGCAGCGCCCGCAGCCGGGCCACCAGCACGACAGGGGAGAACGGCTTGGACACGAAGTCGTCGGCACCGATGTCCAGGGCATCTGCCTCGTCGTACTCGCCGTCCTTGGCGGTCAGGAACAAGATCGGTGTGCTGTCCCCGGCCGCTCGCAGGTTCCGGCAGATGTCGTAGCCGGACATGCCCGGCAGCATCACATCCAGGACGATGACGTCAAAGTCGTGCTCGCGGGCCGCCCAGTCGCCGTCGATACCATTCGCGGCCAGCATCACGGTGAAGCCCTCGGCCTCCAGGGTGCGGCGCAGGGCTCTTGCCAGGGGGCGTTCGTCCTCCACCACCAGGACCCGCACTGTCGTCTCCTTGCCGTTGCCTTGTTGACCTTGAGAGTAGACGCCGCATAAGGCCGCGGGCGGCCGAGGATCACCTCGGCCGCCCGCGTTTCAGTGCTCGTTACTCGGTGCCCTCGAACTGGTGGTCAGCGTTGCCGGGAGCGTCGGCGTGTCCGCCAGGACCATCCGAGACGCCGGTCTCGCTGCCGGGCTTCTCGGCCGATGCCGCGGTGTCAGGGGCGCTCTGGTCGCCCTGCTGGACGTCGACCCCGTCGGCGTCAGCGTGCCCGCCAGGACCATCGGACTCGCTGGCTGCCTCGACGCCGGCCTTCTCGGACGATGCCGCGGTGTCGGGGGTGGTCTGGTCGCCCTGCTGGACGCTGGTGCTCTGGGCGTGTGCGATCGGTGTGGTACCGGACGCGAAGGCCGTTGCGGTTCCGGCCAGAGCCGCAATGCCGAGGGCGGTGGCGGCGGCGCCGCCAATGACGATCTTCTTGATGTTCATGCGTGGGGGTTCCTTTTCCGTTGGGATCGTGCGAACAACCCCGACTATGCAGACCCACCCCTGAGCGGAACCTGATCCAACCTGACGATCCATTCAGGTTCGACGGCGAAGCACAAGGATCAGGCGGACAGGGATGCGCCGTGCCGGCTTCGACGCGGATACCATCCGAACATCCGGTCATGCCCCTGGTCGCGAGCCGTCAACGTGGACGGAGTCGCCATCCGGGCCGCCGGTCGAGTGCATCGGCGACATCGGCGAGGGCTTGGGCCAGGGCGGGTAGGTCCCGGTCATATACACGCCCGGTATCCAGTGCGGTGGCGAGCTGGGTCAGAGCCGCTGGCCAGTCCGCGCCCTTGGGGACGGTGGGCACGGGCACTTCCTGAAACACGGTGACGAGCCGGTCGACCTCTACGGCCCGGTCGACAACCTGGACGGCGGCGCGCCCAGAGGCCACGGCACGGGTGAGTTCCCAGGCCCGGTGGCGGCATGAGGACGAGCACCACTTCGGGATCCGACCCCGCGCCGACACCAGGATCGGCGACCCGCACCAGCCACAGGACAGGGTCTGTCCTGGGCGTCGCGGTGACGGGGACCGGCGGTCGTCGGTGGCCGCGATGGTCTCGCTAGTCGTGCTCTTTTCGCCGGTCTTCATGCACGTTCCCCCTCCTGTTTTTTTCGTGCCAACGACTTTAGCTGTTGGTGCAGGCGTCGTATTCGAAGTGGGTACTATTCCGCCTCCCGAACTGGTTGGAGCTTCTCGAAAGCCTTGTTGTGCGGGCTAGCTCGCCGGCAGCTGTCGGTGTCAAGCCCTGCTC
>JABBOX010000124.1 GCA_012927555.1 Phycicoccus sp. | reverse complement strand
CCAGGATGCGCTCACCGAAGCACGCAACGCTGCCCAACGTGGATTGGTGAGTGCCGAGGCGCTCAATGCTTTGGGCTCGGAACGCGCTCGTCTCGACGACCTCCTCGCTCAACGCGATGCCCTCAAAGCCTCAGTCGCCGAAGCCCACAGCGTGACAGCCCAACTGAACCTCGAGGAGCAACGAATCAAACGGAGTTCAGCCGTGAGTACAAGCCTGTCTGGCCTCGATTTCGTTCAATGCCCTCGCTGTCTCCAGGCCCTACCGGACGGCCGCTTCGAACAAGGTCACTGTCACCTGTGCGGACAGGCTCAGGCGGCAGACGACGGGGCAACGTCAGCCGACTCCCTGCTGAAGGTGGTCCGAGAGCAACGCCGTGAGACACGGGACCTCGTCGATGCAGACGAGGCGGCCCTCGAGGGCCTGAGCGCACAGATCGAACTCGTCGAGCAATCAGTCCTCGCTCAGCTGCGTGCAGCTTCGAGCCGTGATGAACTGCGTTCGCTGCCATACATCGGCTCGCTGGAACAGGCAGTCGCCCAGGTGGCGGCGACCGAGGCGGCGATCCGACGAGTCGATGACGTTGTAACGCGCTGGGCCACGCATGCCGGCTTCCACAAAGAAGCAGATCACCTTGATGTCATGGCTCGAGAAATGGCGGAGGAGGAGGCCCGCATCAAACTCGAACTCAGCGAAGACACCACCATGTTGGCAGACCTGTCTGTACTCTTCGACGAGATTCTCCGAGGACTGCGTGACCCTTGGTTCAACGAAGCACACGTCGACACAACCGACTATCTCCCCATCGTCGACGGTGAACCCTTCAACATGCTCGCCGTCGGAGGCGGGCGCAAGACCATCGTCAATCTCGCCTATCACCTCGCGAACCTGTACATGTCCCTCTCCGAGCGGACCGACATGCTCCTCCCCACTCTTCTCATCGTCGACAGTCCCCGGAAGAACGTTGGCGAAGGAGCACTCGACAGAGCAGTCGTGGAATCGATCTATTCACGCCTGCGTACCTTGCAAGCTGCTTCGAGTGACAACTTCCAGATCATCTTTGCTGACAACGACATGCCCAGCGAGGCATCCAAATGGGTGTCCGCCCACATCACCTTGGACTACGAAAATCCTTTCGTTCCTGGCGTCGTACATCGCGGCGAGAAGGAGTCCAACGACCCGAAGGTCGCCGAGGAGATCGACTAGATTCGGCAGCCGGTCGCGTCACCTTGCCCAGCCTCAGAGCCATCAGCTCGATGGTTCGGTCCGCCAGCGCCGGCGCCAGCGTGTATTGCGACCGCAGACTTGGACGCCGTGGGCCGGGCACCGCTGAGCGACGAGTGATTTCCGACCTGAGTGTTTGCTGTCCATTCTGGGCGCAGTGGGACGCCCATAGTGGGCGGGAAGACGCACGCCTATATCAAGCATGAGGCGCGTTGCGCTCCCAGGCTCATCGGTCCGGAGAAATGGGACACACCCCAGTGAGAGCGCCTGGTCGAGCCAGCGTTGGGCGTCGACTTCAGTGCGAATGACATCCTCCGCTGATGCCCAGATGGGTCACGCCAGCGAGCCATCCAGCGACCGTCCGCGAGATTCGCTTCACCGGCGCCATCTCAGCTCGCCTGGGCCAGGGCCCACCGATGAACGCTATCGGGGTCATAGCGCAGGTGACGTCCGAGGCGAATAGCCGGAGGACCCTCCCCTCGGTGACGCCACTGGTACAGCGTCCCCACCGGCACCGTCAGGTAGGCCGAGACGTCGCGGATAGTCCACAACGGGTCGGCAACTGAACCGCCCAGCAACCGCTCATGATCAGGCAAAGGGACCACCGTCCTATCCGAGTCGAATCGCATGTCTGAGGGCAAGCGCGCGTTGTGCGCGGTCCGCAAGTGCTGACACTCGCGCCTGCATTCGTTCCGTATCAAGGTTGTTCGACTCCCAGGGAATGGCCGCGAGAGTGTGAGCAGCCTGCTCGAGCGCGGCCGCGATGTCGTTACCAGGCAGGAGTTCGGTCGGCTCGGCGCCTTGACCGAGCGCGTCGAGGATGTCGCGCTGGACCAGGTAGGCCTCGGTTCCGATGCGGTGGAGGTCCCACTTTGCCGGGGATGGGATGTCGTTGGTCCACGCGGCCTCCACTACTGAGTGCAGCAGATTGGCGGCCTTCCTCAACAGTCGACCGGTCTCCGTTTCGGAGCTGATCATCGCCATTTCACCTTCCGTCTCTTCGGTCGAGCAGTTGGACTGCTCCTCGTTGCCACCCCTAAGGAGCGGATGGCATGTGGGCGGTCATTGGGACATGAAGTGGCGTTACGGTCGGGCAGCACGGGGTACGTGCTGAGCCATGGGCGTGGGCGCTTCGTGTCGGCGGCCGTGAGATGTGGTCGGCTCCTGCCCTGAGCCCGGGGGTCTGTCTTGGGTGACTCGGTCGAGACAGGCCGCGGCTGACATTGCGTTGCCGGCTGTCTGGACGAGGGTGTCGGTGGCATCAACGAGTCCGGCGCGGACGGGTTCGGGGATGGCCACGGTGCGGTTGGCGTAGACATCGCCGGGGGTAACCCAAACGACGTCTTCGCCTCGCTGACCGCCGTCGACGGCTCGGTCGACGTCGGCGCTGGCTCGGTGGGACATCGCGCGGGCCGGGCCGGTGAGGTTGGTGTCTTCAGCGGCGATGTCGCGGATCACGCAGGCGACATCGACGGCTGTTGACAGGGCCTGTTGGAGGTGCTGGGCCGCTTCGCCCAGGTCCACGCGACCGGCCATGACATCTGGCCGAGCCCAGGTGGTCTTGTCGTGGGCGACCTCTCGGACAGCGGCACGCAGCTCGCCTGCTGCGTGGACCAGATCCAGGTCGGTGCGGTCGGCGGGGCTGGTCATCTCGGCCCACCGGCTGGCGACATGGGTCCAGGCCACCTGCGTGGCGTCGACGGTGGGGGCGAGGCGGTGCTCGTATGCGTCGGTGTCGACGTGGCCGGTTCGTGCGCCGGCGTGAAGGATCGCGCCGGCAGCGGTGGCGATGCCTGCCTGGGTTCGGCTGGCCAGGAGCAGGTTGGCCGCGGTCGGGGAGGCGGCCAGCGTTCGGTGGGCTTGGATGTCCCAGCCGATGAGGGCCTGCTGGAGCCGCTCGGTGCCGTAAGGTCCGCGCACCTGTTCGCCCTGGGCGGCACGGGCGAACCGGTTGCCGACGTACGCGCCAGCGAGCTGTTCGAAGGCGGCCAGCCTGTTGATGGCGTCCTGGCCTCGGGGCACGCCGCGGCCCTCCCTACTGGATTTCCCGCGAGTGGACAGTTCGACGTCGGCCACGTGCTGTCGGGCCGCGACACCCACGCCGTGGGCGCCGACGTAGAGGGTGTGCATGATCCGCATGCGGGCGGCGTCAAGGTCTGCCCGGACCGCAGTGTCCGTCGGTCGGATGTGGCCGCCTCGGCGGCCGATGAGGTCAGCTGCTCGGGTGAGCGTCTCGGCGACGTGGAGCAGCCGCGCAGCGGCGGGGCCGTCTCCGGGCCAGCCCTGCCGGACCTGGGTGCGGTGCATCCCCTGGCTCATCGACTCCAGCCGCCCCATGGTGACGCCGTCGATAGGACTCGTGGCCCCTCGGATGGGCTGCGGGAGGGTGGCCCAGAGCTCGGAGGCGGACTGGACGACCTCGCCCCAGGTGCGCAGCATCGCCGGTGCGTCCTCGCCGGTGACGTCCATGAGGACCTGGCGGGTGGTGAAGTCGGCATCGAGAAGCAGTTCGCCGACGCTTCGCTCGTCCCGCCGGTTCACGGCGTCGTCTCCCGCACGAGGTCGCAGATGGCCACGACCAGCGGCGAGATCCCGGCCGTGTGGTCGAGGACTGGGATGCTGCGGGTCAGCTCCTCGGCGGAGCGCAGCAGTTGCGCGACGTCGTCCTGTGCCGGGGGTTGCCCCTCCCGATC
>JABBOX010000217.1 GCA_012927555.1 Phycicoccus sp. | reverse complement strand
GCATCCTGACGGGCTACTCGAACTCCAGGTCGGAGGGCTACAACCGCCTGGCCAAACACCAAGGCCGCAACGCCTTTGGGTTCCGCAACCCAGTCAACCAACGACGACGGATACGGTGGTCATGTACCCGCCAATACCGGCGGGCCTCAGCCGCGAGAAGCACGTTGCCCGCTTAAGTCTGAAGAGCCGGTAGGTCCCGGCCGCCTTGAGGAAGCCTTCGCTCGCCAACCACGCCAATCCACCACAGACGTTCACCGGTCCGTGTCAACGCCGGGTGAAAATTGACCCCCTATCGCCAATCGAAAATTGACCCCTCTCCGGTGTTTTGGTTGGTTACTTGGTTGTTTTGGTCGTCACCCGGGGCGGCATCGATGTGCGGTGTGCTCGGGTCCGGTAGGAGTCTCCGTCTAGGGCGATGACGTGGGCGTGGTGGACGAGGCGGTCGATGGTCGCGGCTGCGACGACGTCGTCGCCGAGGGTCTCTCCCCAGCGGGAGAAGACCAGGTTCGATGTGACGATCACGGACCCGGTCTCGTACCGGGAGGCGATGAGCTGGAAGAACAAGGATGCCGACGCGGCATCGAACGGGAGGTAGCCCACCTCGTCAATCAGGATCACGCGGAAGCGGTTCAGCCTGTGTAGCTCTTGGGCGAGGCGCCCGTGGGCGTGGGCATCAGCCAAGCGGGTGATCCACCCGGTGGCGGAGTCGAACGCGATCGGGTAGGCCGCCTCGGCGGCCTTGATCGCCAACGCGATCGCGAGGTGGGTCTTGCCGGTTCCTGGTGGGCCGAGCAGGACGACGTTCTCCTTGCGGGCCACGAACGTGGTGGTGGCCAAGTGCGCGATGACGTCCCTGGGCGCGGTGGGCAGGTGCTCGAAGGTGAAGTCCTCCAGTGTCTTGATAGCGGGCAGCCGTGCCGCACTGATCCTCATCTTGGTGCCGTTCGCAGCCCGGGAAGCGACCTGGCGGCCCAGGACTGCGGCGAGGTACTCCTCGTGGGACCAGCCCTGCTCGCGGGCCTGGTCACCCAGGACTGCGAACGTCGCGGCGATCACCGGGGTCTTGAGCTCACGAGACAGAAACACCACCTCGCCGGCGATGTCCTTGCCCGCCAGTGCCGTACTCATCGCACGACCTGCAGGTTCGGACGCGCCACCGGCGGCGGACTAGGTAGGCCGAAGACCTCGTCGTAATGACTCAGCGACCGCTGCCCAACCTCGGCGCCGGTGGCGACCGCCGGGCCACGGGTCGCCGCCGTGCGGGCCTGGTAGGCGCCCCGCAGCTCCGCTGCGGCCACGACGTGGGCCGGATCGGTGATGTTCTGATGGGTCGCCCAGCATCTCTTGTGGGAGGCCACCAGGATCCCGGTGCAGGTCACCACAACGTGGTCCAGGCCGGCGTGGACATCAACGAACCGGCCAATCATGTGCGGATCGACCGAGTAGTCGTTACCGGCGACCCGCACGTAGTAGTCCCGTCCCAGCCGGACCCGGGTCGTGATGCCCACCGCAGGGGCCACCGGCGGCAACGCCCGCATCGCCGCCGCATCTTCGACTACCCGCATCCCGGGCTGCTGGCCGGTGCGCCGCAGTATCCGCGTGTTCGCCTTGGGTAACCACCCGGCCAGCTGGGTGTTGTAGTCGCCCGGGGACGCAAAGGAGCGACCCGGCATGAACGAGGTCTCCAAGAACCCGTTGGCCCGCTCGACCACGCCTTTGGTTTCCGGATCGCGTGGGGCGGCCTGGTAGATCCGGGTCCCCAACGTTCCCGCAAACGACCTGGCACCCACCGTCAACCGGCGGTGGGAACCGATCCCGGACTCGTTGTCCCACACCAACATCTTGGGCACCCCACCCAACCCCGTCAGCAACCGCCACATCCCGGCGACCAGATCCCCGGTCGTCCGCGAAGGCAACAAAGTTGCCATGATGAACCCCGAATATGCCGCGACCATCGTGAGCACCGGCGGGGCAGCCAACACTTTGGGCGCCACCGGTACGACCTTGCCCGGGAACCACAGGTCACACTGCACGATCTCCCCAGCCACATACGTGGTGCGGTCCGCCGGGTCCGCCGGGCGATACGACGGACGCAGCAACGCGATCCGGGCCCGCAACGAAGACGACGAGTGCTCCCACCCGATCCGCTCCGCGATCACCGTCGCCGGCATGTCCGGGAACTGCGTCAGCAACGCCCGGATCGCCGGCTCGAACCCATCAACTCTCGAACCCGCCGGAGCCCGCTGGTAGGCCGGCGGCTCATCGCAGGTCAACGCCGTCCGGACCGTGTTCCTCGCCAGACCCAGCCGGCGCGCGATGGCCTTCACCGGCATCTGCTCAGACAAGTGCAACCTGCGAATCTCTGCTCAGTCCTCCACTTTGATCACTCCCTCACTCTGACCGAGAGGGGGGTCAAAATTCACTCGGCGCCAGGGGGTCAGTATTCAGGCGGCAGCGACAGTCCGTGGTCGAGCAACATTGCCCATGAGCGGAGACTCTCACCAGGCGCGGAAGTCGCGGGACAGTGTGTTGAAAGTCGGATCATCGGTGCAAGCGCACCACATGCCAAAGTAGGACATGCGGCGGTGTCCTAGCTCGCGGCCATGAGTCTGCGGATCACCAGCTGGTTGATGCTCACCTGTTCCTCTGCAGCTTCGATGGCGAGTCGGCGGTGCAGGCTTTCGCCCAGACGTAGATTGAATTTCCCCGAGTACCTGCGCTCGGACAACGGTTCGGGGACGGTCTCTCCCTGTTCCTGCAAGTCTGCCACGGTCTCGGCGATCAGATCGTCGAGGCCGGTGAGGGCCTCCACCTGGGACGAAGCCAACCAGGACAGGGAGGGGAACTCAACGCATGCGGCGACGAATTCGTCATCCTCGCTCGACCAGGTCACGCGATACGTGTAGTGGGAAACGTCGAGCCCTGAAAGGGTCTGCATCACTGTGCCTCCTTCTTGTCGATTGCCGCGAGGACCTGCCGCACCTGGTAAGGCTTGGCCCTTCCTTTGTCGTTCTGAATGTTCACGCGAGGGTCGCCGGGCCACGGCCTTGAAGACGGCATGGGATCCGCCGGTGGTGCGCGGCTGGCCGAAGTAATGTTCACAAACCTTGTTCAGGTCCTCGTAGCGGACGTTCTTGGGGTTGTCTCTCATCAGCGTAAGTCGTTTTGTGTCAAGCGTTTGGTCCGGTGCCTCGCCTGTCGTCTGTCCCTGCATAGCCGTAATGGGGTTGGGCCCAACAGCGTGTAATCGGGTTGGTCAGACGACGGGCGGGGCTGCCCATGATGAGAGGCAAGGTAACCGTGGTTCCTCGATGCCGAGTGGGGCTCGCCCCGGCCGCCAGCTTGAAGCTGCCGCTCAGGCAGCTGGTTCGATCACCTCGCATCTGCCGCCGGCGGCGATCGCCGCATCCCATCTCTGGCCTGTGGACACAACCGCGTAAAGCTGGCGCAGTATCGCAGCAGCAATGGCTGCGTGGGCTTGCCCACGATTGAGCTTGTTCTCAGTGCGGCTGGTCAGGTGGGTGAACCTCGCGGCATAGACAGGGTTGGCTTTTTGGGCTCCCCAGACCGCCCGCCAGGCGGCCCGGCGAAGTCCGGGTCTGCCTTGCCCGGTCAGCTTGGTCCGGCCGGTGTAGGTTCCGCTGCTCTTCTCCCGTGGCGCCAAGCCCGAGTGTTTGACCACAGAGCGGGCGCTGGCGAAGCGGGTCAGGTCGCCGGTCTCGGCCAAGATAGTGGCGGCACCCAGAGCGGATAGGCCAACGATTGAGCAGACCAGCTCGGTCAGCTGTAGCTCGTCCAGAACCTCGACCATGCGGGCCTCGGCCTCGCCCTGGCGCCGCCCGGTGTCGCGGAAGTCATCCAGCAGCAACTGGACCCGCTCCAGCGCGCCGAGGCGGTGAGTGGTCACTCCCCGGGGGTCGGTGGCGGCTGCGAAGAGCAGCCGCACGATCCGA
>JABBOX010000049.1 GCA_012927555.1 Phycicoccus sp. | reverse complement strand
GTCGGGCCCCAGTGCTCCGAGCGGACCCCGACGAGCAGCCGTGGTTGCTCACGTCGGGTGTCGATGCCGATGCTGGGGACCTCACGCATGAGGAAGTGCGGGCCGTCCAGCGACCAGGTGTTGCGGTCGTTGCTCCGGGCCAGCCAGAGGCCCTTGCGGGTGCCGATGGCGACGAGTGTCTGTGTCATGCCTCAGAGTCTGTCGCCGACCACCGACCGGGGGCAACGGTTATCCGGCATGCACCACGTTCCGTAGCGGACGCTCCCCCGCAAATGCGGCGATCTGCTCCCTCAACAGGGCCACGGCCCGTGGCACAAAGGCACTGGTTGCCCCGCCCACGTGCGGGCTGATGAGGACCCCGGGCGTCCGCCACAGCGGGTGGTCAGCCGGCAGCGGTTCAGGGTCGGTGACGTCCAGAGCCGCCATGATCCGACCTGCCGAGGTCGCCTCGAGCAGCGCCTGGGTGTCCACGACCTTGCCCCTGGAGACGTTGACCAGCAGCGCGCCGTCGGGCATCGCCGCCAGGAAGTCCCGACCGACCAGACCGGTGGTCGCTTCCGAGAGCGGCACGATGACGATGACCACGTCGTGCTCGGGCAGAAGTGATGGAAGTTCGTCCACGCCGTGCACCCGGGCCACGAGCCCGTCACCGGCCCGAGCGCGCGAGGCGACCGCGGTGAGCGTCGTCTCGAACCCGCTGAGCCGTCGGGCGATCGCGACTCCGATCCCGCCATACCCGAGGATGAGCACCTTCCGGTCGGCCAGGGAACGTCGGTAGTCAGTGGTCAACCACTGCGAACGCCCTTGCGCTGCAACGAATTCGGGTATGCCGCGCAGTGAGCTCAACGTGAGCGTCACCGCAAGCTCTGCCGTCGAGGCATCGTGGACACCAGATGCGTTGGCGAGCTGGACCCCGGGAGGCAGCGCAGGAATGACGTTGTCGTAGCCGGCGGTCAGCAGCTGGACCACGCGCAAACCGGGCAGCTGCCCAAGGTGTTGCATCGCTGGAGGCCCGAGATGGGGCGCCACCACAAACGAGAGCTCGTCCGGCCGAGGCGGCTCCCCCGACAGGTCCCAGGGCACCATCTCGACACCGCCCATCGGTCCCACGTGGTCGATCCATTCACGGTCTGGAAGCGAGATCACCGGCATGTCTGGACGGTAACGGGTGAGAATGTGTCATGAAGACACGGGTCTGGGGGGCAGTGCTGATCGCGGTCGCGATCGCCGCCACGGGGTGCGCCGGCGGGCAAGACCGCGTCACGTTCCCGACCGCCTCGGCGCCCCTGCCGACCACTCCCTCACCTCCGGCCTCCACCTCTGCCAGCGACGCCACCCGCTCCGCTCCGACAACCACCGCGCCCACACCCACCACGCCGGCGACGGAGACCATCGCGACCGGGCTGCCCTTGCCCTGGGGACTTGCCTTCCTCCCCGACGGGACTGCCCTCGTGACCCTGCGCGACCAGGGCGAGGTGCTGCACATCGCGGAAGGTGCCACACCGGTCTCGGTCGGGCGCCCACCCGGTGTCGTTCCCGGCGGAGAAGGAGGACTTCTCGGTATCGCGATCTCCCCCGCCTTTGCATCTGACCGGACCGTGTTCGTCTACCTCACCTCGCGCGACGACAACCGGGTGATGCGGATGACGTTCGACGGCGTCGCCCTGACGCCGGGGCCGGTGATCGTCAAGGGGATCGCCAAGGCTGGCAACCACGACGGCGGCCGGTTGGCGTTCGGCCCTGACGGCTATCTCTACATCAGCACAGGAGACGCGGGCGCGCGCGACCCAGCACAGGAGAAGGCGTCATTGAGCGGCAAGATCCTGCGCGTGACGGCTGACGGTGCTCCCGCGCCAGGCAACCCTTTCCCGGGGTCGCCGATCTGGAGCCTGGGCCATCGCAACGTCCAGGGCATGGCATGGGACAAGGCCGGGAGGATGTACGCCAGCGAGTTCGGTCAGAACACGTGGGACGAGCTCAACCGCATCCAGCCGGGACGCAACTATGGCTGGCCCATCGTCGAGGGGATCGCCCATCGACCCGGATTCGTCGACCCGCTCCGGCAATGGCCAACAGCTGACGCGTCGCCCAGCGGCATCGCCGTGGGCGCCGACGGTGCCATCTATATGGCGGCCTTACGCGGCGAGTCGCTGTGGCGCATCCCGTTGGACGGCAACGGAGACGCAGGAACTCCTACGCGTCTTCTGCAAGGGAAGTACGGTCGGCTGCGCACGGTCGTCTCAGCGCCGGACGGACGGCTCTGGCTGGTCACGAGCAACGCCTTCCGCGGCACCCTCCAACCCGGTGACGACCGGATCCTCGCCCTCCGCCTACCTGTCCAATGAGACCTCCGGACAGCTGAGGTTTGGCGGCCAGAGTATGGTCACCGGCCATGAGCGCAAGCCAGCCGACTGATACACCCCGCCTCGACGTTCCTGAAGACGAAACTCGCATTGCCCGAATCGCGCTGCGGTTCACGGCCTTCAGCGAGAAGTGGCTTCCTGACGCCTTCGGTTTCGTCCTCGTCGGGACGGTGATCGTCCTACTGCTGGGTCTGGCCACCGGGGAGCCGTTGCTGAAAGCGGCCCTGGATCCCGAAAAGCCCAAGGCGATGGGGCTGATCGACGCCTGGGGCGCCGGATTCTGGTCGCTCATCACCTTCACCCTGCAGATGTCCATGATCATCATCGGCGGGTACGCGGTGGCGTCCTCTGCCCCTGTCGCACGTTTCATCGCTTGGCTGGCGCTGATTCCCAAGACCCCGCGCACAGCAGTCGCGTTTGTCGCTGCCGTCTCGATGACCGCGTCGTACTTCAACTGGGCCTTCTCGCTCGTCTTCGCTGCGATCCTCGCCCGTGAGGTTGCCCGCAACGTTCCGCGCGCTGACTACCGGGCGCTCGGAGCCATGGCCTTCCTTGGTCTTGGGACTGTCTGGGCTCAGGGGCTGTCCGGATCGGCCGCTCTGCAGGTGGCCAGTGCGTCCAGCAGCCCCAAGGCGGTGCAGGACGAAATCGTCAAGAACGGATATGCCAGCGGTCTGATTCCGTTGTCCCACACCATCTTCACCTGGCGGGCTCTGGTGGCAACGCTGCTGGTCTTCGTGGTAGCGGTCGTGATGGCTTGGATGTTGGCACCCCAGGGTGAAAGGGCACGCTCTGCGGCGGACCTGGGCATCGAGCTCAAGCCTCTGGTCGGCACTGGGTCCGCCCAGGAGGCCGGCCGCGATACGGAGGGACCACGACGCCCCGGCGACTGGCTGGAGCACTCCCCGGTCCTGACGATCGTCATCGTAGGCATCGGTGTGATCTATCTGGTGCGACATTTCACTGGGGGGAACGCCCTGGCGGCCCTGGACCTCAACACCATCAACCTGATCCTGATCCTGCTCGCACTTCTTCTGAACTGGCGCCCCTGGCGGATGGCCCGTGCGGTCCGCGAGGGCGCACCGGCGGTCAGTGGGGTGCTGCTGCAGTTCCCTCTCTACGGTGGCATCTTCGGGATGATCGCCTACACCGGGCTGTCCGAGCGCATCGCCGGTTGGCTCGTCCAGGCGAGCAGCCAGTTCTTGTTCCCCCCGCTGATCGCGGTCTACTCGATGGTGCTCGGTGTGTTCGTGCCCAGCGGCGGCTCCAAGTGGGTCATCGAGGCCCCCTACGTCCTCAACGCTGCCCACCAGCGTGCACTCAGTAAGCCGATGGAGGTTGTCGTCTACGACCTCGGCGAGGCCAGCGCGAACCTGCTGCAGCCTTTCTGGATGCTGCCGGTCCTCGCGGTTCTTGGGCTTAAGGCACGCGACATCATGGGCTACACCTTCGCCATGTGGCTGGTCTGCTTCCCGACGGCGCTCATAGCCGTCACCTTGTTGGCACCACACATCGGCGGTTGACCCGTTGAGCGGTGCCTCACTGCCGCGTGACTGGGACCTTCACAAGGAGGGTTGCGGGGTGGCTCGCAG
>JABBOX010000028.1 GCA_012927555.1 Phycicoccus sp. | reverse complement strand
CTGGGCAAGCGCGGAGAAGGCGTAGGGCACTGCCGCGGTGATGCCGGTCATCAGGACCAGCGTGGTGAAGACGGTCGAGCCGCTCGCGCCCATGTAGCTGATGACCACGGCAACCGATGACAGTGCCGCCGAGGAGATGATGCCGAAGGCCGGGACCGCGCGGGGGGACAGCTTGCCGAAGCGCGCCGGGAACAGTCCGTCCTTGGCTGCTGCGAGCGGCATCTCGGCGCAGATCATGGTCCAGCCGTTCAGCGCGCCGATGCCGGAGATGATCACGGCCAGTGCAACGAGGTTGCCGGCCCAGGACCCGCCACCTGCCATCACGTTGGCCGCGCTCGAGTACGACGCCTTGTTGGCGTCCATGGCCAGCTGGCTCGTGGGCATGATCCCGAACACCGCGACCATCGACAGGAGGTAGACGCCGGCGCTGGCCAGGGTGCCGTAGATGGTGGACTTCGGGATGTTCCGCTCGGGGTCGCGAACCTTTGCCGCAGCAACCGCGGCTGTCTCGACGCCGAGATAGCTGAACAGGCAGATCGCCATCGCCCCGCCGATCGCCGACAGGCTGGAGTCACCGCTGACGTTCCATGGCGCGAAGTTGCCCGACTTGATGAAGAACAGGCCGACCGTGGCGATGATGGCCAACGGGATGAACTTCAGCACCGTCGTCCACACCTGGAACGTGCCCATGTTGCGGACCCCGGTCAGGTTGATGACCGCAGGGACCCACAGACCGACGAGGGCGATGGCGATGGACCAGCCGACGGCGCCGCTCTTGTTGAGGAAGTGCTCGACGTAGTAGACCCAGCCCACGACGATGGCCGCGTTGCCTGCCCAGGCGGTGATCCAGTAGGACCAGGCGTTGCTGAACCCGAGCCCGTTGCCGAAGGCCGAGCGCGCGTAGGCGTACGGACCGCCGTCGGCCGGCAGTCGCCTCGACATGACGGAGAACATGAAGGCGAGTGCGACGGCACCGATGGTGGCCAGGCCCATGGCGACCAGGCTGATCGGGCCGTACGACGCGAGGGAGTACGGCAGCGAGAAGATGCCGACGCCGATGATGCTGCCCATGATCAGCGCGGTCGACTGTGGCAGTCCGAGCGCGCGCTCGGTTGCGCGACCGTCGCTCTCAGCCGGGACGAGCCCGGACTCGGATTCTTGGTGGACCTTGTGGGCCATGGGGACCTCCGTTGTTGGCAGAATTGATGCCATCCAATCGTCAGGTCGAAAGGGCCGGTTAGTGACCAAGAATCTAAGTGGCGAGTTCATGGATGTTTCGTCGAGCCTAATTTGCATGTGGGTGGAATCAAAATCGCGGCGTTGAATCGCCGATGTTCTTTGTGGTGTTCTGGAATATGTATTCTGCTGAATTAGGATAGGCGGGAGTCTTCACCGTGCATCCGAGTAAAAATATGCTCGAACTGGGGGAATGAGCGGCAAATCGTCGTCTATTGGTGTGGTCGAGGTCTCACCTCTGATCCACTGTCAGGTCTGATCCGGAAGGCTAAGTCGCGGTGCAGACGGCAGAAGTACGTGGGCTCGGCAGGGTCGATGCAGTTCGCAAAGCGCACCATCAAGAACCCTTCTTTCGTTGCCAGCTAATACCGTATAGAAAAACAGTGTCTTAGCGTCCTTTCCAGAACGAGTCAATATGACAACTGGATTGCTCACTATGTGTCAGGTCGATGTACAATTTGCGCTGTGCAGACTCTGGACGACCTTGATCGTCGCCTCATAGCCGCGTTGCGGGCGGACGCACGGACACCCGTAACCACCCTCGCGCGAAGTCTCGGCGTCACGAGGGCCACGGTGAACCACCGAATGACACGGCTGCTGAACTCGGGGACGGTTCTGGGGTTCTCGGTGCGAGTTCGCGAGGAGCATGATCCTGACGCGATCCGGGCGATCGCGCTCATCGAGGTCGAGGGCTGCTCGACGGACCACGCCATTGACACGTTGCGGGGCTTTCCTGAGGTGCGGGCGATCCACACGACGAACGGCGGCTGGGACCTCGTCGCCGAGATTCGTACCGACACATTGAGCCACTTTGACCGGCTGCTGAGCCGGATCCGCTCCATCGACGGCATCGCCAACAGCCAGACGAGCGTGTTGCTCAGCTCCGCCCAGATCTGATCTGCCGGCTGCTGCATCACTTCTTACTGCATCAGTCAGCGTGCCTTGCTGTATTGCTCAGCGTGTGGTGAGTATGTCCTCAGCGGGCGGCGAGCGCGCCCAGACGTGCGACTGCCTCGGTCAGGACGTCATCGCGCTTGCAGAACGCGAAGCGTACGAGGGTCCGGGCGGCGTCCTGGTCGTCGCAGAAGACCGACACGGGGACCCCCACCACGCCGCACAGGTCCGGCAGCCGGCGGCAGAAGTCGAGAGCATCGCTCGCCCCCAGAGGCGCCGCATCGGCGATCACGAAGTACGTGCCGGCCGGCCGCGCCACCGTCAGACCGGCAGCAGAGAGCCCATCGCAGAGCAGGTTGCGCTTGGCCTGCAGCGACGACGCGAACCCGCGGTAGGCGTCGTCGCCCAGGCCGAGCGCGAGCGCCACAGCCGGCTGGAAGGGTCCGCTGGCGACGTAGGTCAGGAACTGCTTGACCGTGCGAGCCGCCGCGACGGCTTCGGCGGGGCCGTGCAACCAGCCGACCTTCCACCCCGTGGCTGAGAACGTCTTGCCTGCCGAAGAGATGGTGATGGTCCGATCCGCCATCCCGGGCAAGGTCGCCACCGGGATGTGCACCGCGCCGTCGAAGACGAGGTGCTCGTAGACCTCGTCGGTGACCACCCAGGCGTCATGCTCACGCGCCAGCGAGGAGATCAGCTCCAGCTCGGCCCGGCTGAACACCTTGCCGGTCGGGTTGTGTGGGGAGTTCAACAGGACCAGGCGGGTTCGCGAGGAGAACGCGGCACGCAGCGATGCCTCGTCAACGGCGAAGTCCGGAAACCGCAGCGCCGAGGTTCGCCGGACGGCCCCGGCCAGGGCGATCGTGGCGGCATACGAGTCGTAGTAGGGCTCGAAGGTCACGACCTCGTCGCCCGGCTCACACAGACTCAGGATCACCGCGGCGATAGCCTCGGTCGCACCAACCGTGACGAGGACCTCGTGGGCAGGGTCGACCCTCAGCCCGTAGAACCTCTTCTGGTGCTCGGCGATCGCGTTCAGCAGCTCCGGCACGCCGGCTCCGGGCGGGTACTGGTTGCGGCCCGAGCTGATCGCGTCGATCGCCGCGTCGAGCATCTCGCGCGGTCCGTCGGTGTCCGGGAAACCCTGCCCGAGGTTGATCGCGCCCGTGCTCAGTGCCAGGGCGCTCATCTCGGCGAAGATCGTGGTCCCAAACCCTTGCATACGGGCAACGAGCGGATTTCCCATGTCCGGCAGGCTAGCCGTACCATGAGCACACCACAGGTCCGTCCTCGGACAGATCGGTGGAATTCGCGTGTCTGCTCACCGCCGCAAACGGGTGTGCACCACCGCAGTCCCGGATCCTTCGGGCGGGGTGCGCTCGCAGACGCCAGGCACGGGAACGGCAATCCTGTCGGACTCGTGGATAACTGAAACGAACGAAAGAGAGACAACGGCCATGCCCGTCGTCACAATGCGTCAACTGCTCGAGAGCGGCGTCCACTTCGGGCACCAGACCCGTCGCTGGAACCCCAAGATGAAGCGCTTCATCATGACCGAGCGCAACGGCATCTACATCATTGACCTCCAGCAGTCGCTGACCTACATCAACGATGCCTACGAGTTCATCAAGGAGACCGTCGCCCACGGCGGCACCATCCTGTTCGTCGGCACCAAGAAGCAGGCCCAGGAGCCCATCGCCGAGCAGGCGACCCGCGTCGGTATGCCGTACGTGACCTACCGCTGGCTCGGTGGCATGCTCACCAACTTCCAGACGGTCAGCAAGCGTCTGTCCCGTCTGAAGGAGCTCGAGGAGATCGACTTCACCGACGTCGCCGGTTCGGGCCGCACCAAGAAGGAGCTCCTCGTGATGAAGCGCG
>JABBOX010000271.1 GCA_012927555.1 Phycicoccus sp. | reverse complement strand
GACATCGGGCGAGAAGCCAAGCCGTGCAAAGAAACGGTTCGCATCGCGACCCTGGGCTGGCACCGAGCAGGCGATCTGATCGGTACCAAGGCGGTCGGCATACGTCGCGGCAACGCTGAGCAGGGCGCGGGCGGCACCGCCCCGGCGGGCTTCAGGGATCACGAAGATCTGGTCGATCGAGACACCCGACGCCTCGCTCATGAAGGAGAGAGGGCTGCAAACCAGCACGACATATCCGACCGGCTGGCCCTCCGCCGAGGCGAGATAGGCATGCACATCATCGCGGGCAAGAGCCACGGCGACCCGTTCCTTGGAGATCGGACGCGCTGCCGGGGTTGCACCGGCCTCCAGGAGTGCGGCCGTCAGCAGGACCGTGAAGTCAGGCTCGAGCTCAGGAGTCACCCGGCGGACGGTGAACTGGGGTCGGGACACGATCTCCTCCATCGATACATCGGCAATGGCTCCGGTCCCCTGGCCGAAGGTCACAGTCCGATAAAGGAGGAGTGACCGCCGATAGCGTAGGCGCATTCGGCCACGTCTGTGAATGCACCCCGGAAACTCATCTGGATTGACTGCCTTCCGGGCCTGTCTCCCGCGGGATTGCCGGCCCGTCCCCCTACAGTGGCGCGCATGGACGGCGCCTTCCCCGGTCTCGGGACAGTCATCAACGTGGCAACGATTGTCGTCGGATCCCTGCTTGGTATGGCGGTCGGTCACCGACTGTCCGAGCGGACGCGGTCTGTGGTCACCGACTGTCTCGGGCTCACGGTCTTACTTATGGCGGGTCTGTCTGCAGCCAAGGTGACCGACGCGTCCCTGACCGCCGCAGTGGGATCCGGTGCCCCGGTGCTCATTGTTCTCGGCAGCCTGCTGATCGGCGGCATCACCGGTTCGCTGTTGCGGATCGAAGGCCGCCTGGAGAGTCTGGCCGGCGCCATCCAGGCTCGGCTGGCACGCCGCCCCAAACTTGTGGGAGCCCAGGAGACAGGTCAGAACCACGCGGCCCGCGAACGCTTCATCGAGGGCTGGCTGAGCGCGTCACTGCTGTTCTGTGTGGGGCCGCTGACCATCCTCGGATCGTTGTCCGACGGGCTGGGCAACGGCATCGACCAGCTGACCTTGAAGTCGGTCCTCGACGGCTTCGCCTCCGTGGCCTTTGCCTCATCGTTCGGCATCGGCGTCCTGCTTTCGGCAGTATCCGTAGCCGTCGTGCAGGGCTTGTTGACAGCGTTGGGTGTCGTGATGGGCTCGCTGATGCCGGATGCCCACATCGCCGCGCTGACGGCCACTGGGGGCCTGCTGTTGGTGGGAATCGCGTTCCGGCTGCTACGGATTCGTGAGATTCCAGTGGGTGATCTGTTGCCGGCGCTGATCGTGGCGCCGCTCCTCACCCAGCTGGTGGTGCTCCTGCGTTAGAGTGTCGGACCCTTGGTTTAGAGTAGAACACATGTCCTATGTCGCTTAGCCGGGATGTGGCATGCTGGACTTTGTAAGATCTCGCTGTTCTGCCTCAGGATCTTGGCGACGAAGCCGAGCTCGGATTGCGGCATGATGGGACGGGCTGAATGGCATCAGCAGCGCAAGCTCGGCGCGTTCTTGGGGTCGGTGTGCTGCCGCTGTACCCGTGCCATGCCCTTGGCCGTGGTGAGGTGCTTGCGGATGATTTCGGCCCACTCCTGCTCGCTGCCCCAGCGGTTGTTGCGGGCGGCCAGGAGCATCAGGAGCGCGTCTGCGCGTCGCTTGTTCGTCATCCGGCCCGCGCGGTCGCCGATGTTGTTCTCCAGGTCTCGGTAGAACTGCTCGAGCGGGCCGGTGGAGTTCACGCCGAACGGGCTCCGGGTGGGGAGTTGGCCCTGGACAACGCGGTCGAGCTTTGCCGCGAGCGTCATCGAGTTCATGAAGCCCGGCTCCTTGGCGCCGCGGGCGTTGAGCTCGCGGCTGAAGTCCTCCCACGCGCCGAGCGAGGACACGGCACCACGCAGCGAGGCGTGGAGCGGGTCTTGGAAGTCGCGGGCGACCTTGCTCGGAAGAGCGTCACGCAGGTTCCGGGAGAGGTGGAACTCGCAGCGGCGGGCCTCAGCGGCCGGCCACGCTTTCCCGGTGGCGACGGCGACAGCACCGCCGCCGTCGGTGACGTACACCTCCGGGGCGCCGTCCAGGCGCCTGAGGTGCTTGGCCCACGCCCCGCTGGTAGCGCGCGGGACGGCCTCGATGGACGCAACGTAAGGCCGGCCCACCCTGGTCCGACCCATGACGGCCAGGACCAGGAACGCCAGCACCCCGCGTGCCTTCCCCGGCACCGAGTACCGCATCTCGTCCTCGTCCAGGATGGCCTCCTTCGGCCAGGCCGTGGGCGCGTAGGCGTCCCAGATGACCGGGGCGTACACGTCCACCCAGTCCGACACGAGCTGGCCGTGATCGTTCGCAGCCGGCCCCAGGCGCTTGCCCTTGGCGTCGCGGGGCACCTCGGTCTCAAGCGGCCGGTTCGCACGGACCCGGACCTCAGCCGCGGCGCTGCGGTAGGGCAGCCCCTCCGACACCCGCGCCAGCGCCCAGGCGATGTCGCGCACCACGTACCCGTACAACCGCGGCGCCGGTTGGCCCTCCCACGGAGCCAGGTGGCTGGCGCACTCCGGGCAGGTGTGTCCCTGCACGTCGTGGCCCACGATGCGTGGCAAGGTCTCCCGGAACCGGTGCTTCTCGCCGGTCTTCGGTTCGCACCACCATCGCTGACGCTTGGGGCCGCCTTTCGGGCCCTCCATGCCGGCTCGAGTCACCCTTGAGCTCTTGTGCCGCCCGTTCGGGCAAGGCGGGTATCCATCCACAAACTCAAGTGTGCCGCATCCCGGCTAAGCGACATAGGACACATGTTCTGGGTATCCGCTTAAGTGCAGTAGCCTCGTGGGTATGGAGAACGCGGGCGAGGGGCATCCGGTTGGAGGCGTTGACTATCCGCGCACCTACCAGCAGTTGTTGAAGTGGTTTCCCGACGACGAGTCCTGCTTTGTGTATCTGGCTGGCCTTCGTTGGCCGGACGGGTTTGTCTGTCCGGTCTGCGGGGAGCCAGAGTTCTGGCGCACCGGCCGTGGCCTGTGGATGTGTCGGGGGTGTGGGCGCAAGACCTCGGTGACTGCCGGGACGATCTTCCACCGCACCAGGACACCGTTGTCGACCTGGTTCGCCGCGATCTGGTTCCTGACCTCACAGAAGAACGGGATCTCCGCTCAGGGGCTGCAGCGCGTCCTGGGATTCGGCTCGTACGAGACCGCGTGGGCGTGGATGCACAAGCTTCGCCGGGCGATGGTCCGTCCCGACCGTGAGCTGCTCAGTGGCGTGGTCGAGGTCGACGAGACGTTCATCGGCGGCGTCAATCCCGGTTCCGGCGGTGGGACCGGCGACAAGGTGCCGGTCATGATGGCGGTCGAACGCGTTGGGTCCCACCGGTTAGGGCGGATCCGTCTGCAAGTCGCGACCGCACCCGGCAGCCTGGAACTGGTCGACTTCGCCGCCTCGGTCGTGGCCCCCGGCTCGACCATCCGCACCGACGGAGCCCGGATGCTGCGCCGGCTCTCAGCCATGGGATACACCCACGAGTACGACACCGGCTACAACGCCCCGGACAAGAGCGCCGTCCTGCCCGGGGTGCACCTGGTCGCCTCGCTGCTCAAACGCTGGCTCATCGGCACCTTGCACTACGGCATCGCCGACACCCACCTGCCGTACTACCTCGACGAGTACACCTTCAGGTTCAACCGCCGCAGCTCACGCAGCCGGGGCCTGCTCTTCTACCGTCTACTCCAGCAGGCCGTGAACACCGCCCCCCACGCGCTGGCCACCCTCATCCGTCCAGGCGCGCAATAACGACCACTGCACTTAAGCGGATACCCAGAACATGTGTTCGAGTATACGTGAACCGACCGACAACCACAAGCCCAATCCACAACGAAAGTCCTTGCAACACAACATGTTTCAGCCTAGCGGCCGTCCGGTGCCATAGTGACAAAGCCGATGACGCCGCGAGCCGGCCGATCCCGCACAGGCTCGAGATGAGCTTGACCGCAACGACACATGCTTGAATCTCGGGCGTGAAGGACTTGATAGCGGTCTATGAGGCAGGCGATGAGGACGGACGGCTGGCCAAGTCCCGCAACTGGGTGGAATGGGAGCGCACCTGCGAGGTTCTACGCCGCTGGTTGCCCGGTCCGCCCGGGCGCATCCTTGATGTGGGTGGGGCGTCGGGCAGGTATGCGTCGTGGCTGACTGGTCTCGGTTACACGATGCACGTGTTGGATCCGGTTCCCCGTCACGTCGCACAGGCGCGAGCCCGTGGCCTCGATGCGAGCGAGGGCGACGCACGGGACCTGGGATTCCCCGATGGATGGGCGGATGCTGTCCTGCTGCTCGGGCCGCTCTACCACCTACCGGAGGCGTCCGACCGGACTCGGGCGCTGGCGGAGGCCGCGCGGATATGCGCTCCAGGCGGGGTCGTCATCGCCGCGGCCATGTCTCGTTGGGCCAAGCCTGCGGAGTTCGCAGCGCACAGAAACCTGGCTGACCTGGACGTCCAGCGGCACCTGCTGCGGTTGCTCGATCACGGTCACGATCCTGATGGGGACGCATTTGACCAGACCTCGTACAACCACGACCCTGACCAGTTGCGTTCTGAGCTCGTAGATGCGGGCTTCATTGACATCGATGTTGTTGGCGTCGAAGGGCCGCTGGGCTCCTTCGCGCGCCAAGATCCTGAGCTGAACCAGGTCGCCCTGAGCGCCGCGCGAGCGTCGGAGCATCTTGTCCCGCACCTGTCGCTCCATCTCCTTGCGCGCGGCGGGGTTGGCTGACATGGCACCGAGGCTTCACCCTGATGTCGGCTGATCGATGATGTCGTATTCTCGCTAGTGCAGGACGTGGGCACGAGGCATGCTGGTGCACATGCACGATGACACCGAAGCCTGCGAGCGCGCCATACGGTCCAGGGACGCACGTTTTGACGGTTGGTTCATCTGCGCTGTCGTGACCACTGGCATCTACTGCCGCCCGAGCTGCCCGGCTCGGCCCCACCTGAAGAACCTGCGTTTCTACCCGAGTGCGGCTGCCGCGCAGCAGGCGGGTTTCCGGGCCTGCAAACGTTGTCGCCCTGATGCCAGCCCGGGTTCACCGGAGTGGAACGTGCGCTCGGACCTGATCGCGCGGGCGATGCGACTCATCGGCGACGGTGTCGTTGACCGTGAGGGCGTGACGGGTTTGGCGAGCCGGCTCGGCTACAGCGTCCGCCAGATCCAACGTGAGCTCACCGCGGAGGTCGGAGCCGGTCCGCTTGCCCTTGCCCGAGCCCAAAGGGCGCAAACCGCAAGGGTTCTCATCGAAACGAGCGCCCTCCCCATGAGTGACGTCGCCTTCGCTGCGGGGTTCGCCAGCATCCGGGCGTTCAACGACACGGTGCAAGACGTCTTCGCCCTGTCACCGACGGCTCTGCGCGTGGGAGCCATCCGCCGTACAGGCAAGGGCTCGACCAGAGGTGCTCCGAACCTCTCTGGTCTGGACCTCGCTGCTCCAGATCTCTCCGCCCCAGATCTCTCCGCCGCGACCGCGGGCGCCATGTCGCTGCGTCTGCCGTTCCGGAAGCCGTTCTGCCCGGACAACCTGTTTGGCCACCTGGTGGCGACCGCAGTCCCGGGGGTGGAGGAGTGGCGCGCCGGCGCCTACCGGAGAACCATCCGGCTGCCACACGGTCACGCCGTCGTTGCCCTCAAACCGACCCCGGACCATGTGGCCTGTCAGATCTCCCTCACCGACCAGCGGGACCTGGCCAGTGCCATCAGTCGTTGCCGCTGGATGCTCGATCTGGACTCCGATCCGGTTGCCGTTGACGCGGTGCTCTCCCAGGACCCGCTGATGGCAAAGCTCGTCGCGGGCACTCCTGGGCGACGAGTGCCAAGGACCGTGGACCCAGACGAGTTTGCGGTCAGAGCTGTTCTGGGACAACAGGTTTCGACGGCAGCGGCCCGCACTCACGCAGGGCGACTGGTCCGCGCATACGGCGATCCGGTTCCTGACCCGCACGGAGGCCTGACGCACCTCTTCCCCACGCCGCAGGTCTTGGCCGCCATGGATCCCGCTGACCTCGCCATGCCGCAGTCGCGACGGCGCACCATGATGGGCCTGGTCGAGGAACTGGCGCAGGGACGGCTCGACCTGGGCCTGGGTGCCGACTGGCGCGAGGCGAGGTCCAAGCTGAACGGACTGCACGGCTTCGGGCCCTGGACCGTCGAGAGCATCGCCATGCGATCCCTGGGCGATCCCGACGCGTTCCTTGCCGGCGACCTCGGCATCAGGCTCGCCGCAGAACATCTTGGGATGCCGGGGACGCCCAGGACGCTCACCGCTCACTCGCAGCTCTGGCGTCCTTGGCGTTCCTACGCCGTGCAGTATCTCTGGGCCACCGGGGACCACCCGATCAACCGCATGCCTGATGAGGAGGCAGCCTGATGCGCACCCATACCGTGATCGACAGCGTCGTCGGAACCTTGACCCTGGTCGCCGACGAGGGGGCGATCGTGGGTCTCTACATGGACCTTCAGCGGCACCGTCCCGACGACGATGCGCTCGGCGAACCGGATTCGCGCGGCCGTGAGGTCGAGCCGTTCAAAGCGGCCGCCGACCAGCTTGACGCCTACTTTGCCGGTGAGCTCACCCGCTTCGACGTACCCCTCGCGCCACGCGGATCCGAGTTCCAGCAACGGGTCTGGGCTGCCTTGCAGGAGATTCCCTACGGCTGGACTGAGTCCTATGGCGAGCTGGCCGAACGAATTGGATCTCCCGGCGGCGCCAGAGCAGTGGGCCTGGCGAACGGAAAGAACCCGATCGGCGTCATCATCCCGTGCCACCGCGTCGTCGGCGCCGATGGAAGCCTCACCGGCTACGGCGGTGGCCTCGACCGCAAGAAACAGCTGCTCGACCTCGAGCTGGCGGTCAGCGGCACCGCGCTCTTCTGAACAGGGCACCCAGCTGGCAGTGTCAGACCAGGGCACCGGACCGTATGCCGACCCTTCGCGTCAGCGGCGCCGCAGCCGGTAGCAGCGAGTGGTCATGGGGATATCGACCATCCCGTCCCGATCGGCGACCCGTCGTCCCAAGGCGCGCACCTCATCAAGGATCCGGTCGCGCTCGGGACGGATCGCAACGTATGACCACGTGGAGGCGTGCAACACGAGGTCGTCGACGCTCTGCCGTATCCGGTGGGTGAAGAGCTCGGTCTCGGACGGCTCGAACTCCGGCCACACCGGCGGAGCCTCCTGGTCGTCCGGCTGGTTCAGGCCACGCTGGACGATGTCGGCGAGCTCGCTCAACCAGGCCACGTCCTCGGACCGGTGGTGCCATCCCATCGACAGCCAGCCACCTGGCCGGAGCACGCGGGCGCACTCAGCGGCGGCAGCCGTCTCGTCGAACCAGTGCCATGACTGGAAGGCCGTCACTGCGTCGACCGAACCGGTCTCGACGGGAATGTCCTCAGCACCACAAGCCAATGTTGAGATCCGGGTGGCGACGCGCTCAGGCAGAGCGCTCAGTGACGACATGAGTGCGTCGCGCATACCGGCCGAAGGCTCGACAGCGAGGACCCCGTGCCCCATCGCAGCGATTGCACGGGTCCCCAGCCCTGTCCCCGCACCGAGGTCGACAACCCGGTATGCCTTTGCAGCTGTGGGTGATCCGAGCATCCAGGCAACTGTCGCTGCGGGCCAGTCAGGGCGCACGGCGTCGTAGGCTGCCGCGATTGCCCCGAACGACGTGCGACGGGCGCCGAATATCCCTGAAGTCTCGACCTCTTCCATGTCCTGAAACTACCTGTGCCGGAAGCACGCGCCTGCTGGGTACCCTTGCCGGGTGAGTCAGACCCCCAGCCCCGCCGTGCCCGAGACCGACCTGCCCGAGCAGATGCTCGTCCGCCGGGGCAAACGAGCCCGCCTGCTGGACGAGGGTCGGGAGCCGTATCCCGTGGGCGTACCTCGCACGCACACCCTGGCCGAGGTTCGGTCGGCATACGGTCACCTCGCGATCGCTGAGGAGACCCAGGACGTCGTGGGCGTCGCGGGTCGGGTGGTCTTCATCCGCAACACGGGCAAGCTGGCCTTCGCGACCTTGCAGGAGGGCGACGGCACCCGGCTCCAGGCGATGCTCAGCCTGGCTGAGGTTGGCGAGCAGGCCCTGGCCTCGTGGAAGGCCGACGTAGATTTGGGCGACTTCGTCTTCGTGCACGGCCGGGTGATCTCGAGCAAACGTGGCGAGCTCTCCGTGCTGGCCGACGAGTGGGCCATGGCCAGCAAGGCGCTGCGGCCGCTTCCGACCATGCACAGCGAGCTGTCCGAGGAGGCTCGGGTGCGCCAGCGCTATGCCGACCTGATCGTGCGCCAGGAGGCCCGAGACATGGTCCGCCACCGCGCAGCCATCGTCCGCGCGGTGCGTGACACGCTGCACGACCAGGGGTTCGTCGAGATCGAGACGCCGGTTCTGCAGCTCGTTCATGGCGGCGCCACTGCCAGACCATTTCCGACTCACCTCAATGCGTTCGACATCGACATGTCGTTGCGGATTGCTCTTGAGCTGTATCTCAAACGAGCGGTTGTCGGTGGCGTTGAGAAGGTCTTCGAGATGGGGCGAATCTTCCGCAACGAAGGTGTTGACTCAACACACAGCCCCGAATTCACGATGCTCGAGGTCTATGAAGCCTTTGGCGACCAACACACGATGGCACGCCTCATGCAGGAGATGGTCCTCGCGGCGGCGGATGCATATGGTTCTCGCGTCATCGAGACCTTGGGCGGGAAAATCGACCTCGACGGTGAATGGCGTTGGCTCCCCGTCTATCAGGGTCTTTCCGAGGCGGTTTCCGAGGAGATCACACCGGATACGGACGCCCAGACCCTGCGCGCCATCGCAGCGCGTCACGACGTGACGGTGAATCCCGAATGGTCGGCTGAGAAGCTGGTGGTCGAGCTCTTTGGCGAGATCGTCGAGCCGACATTGATCCAGCCGACCTTCGTCTGTGACTATCCGCCGTCGGCTCAGCCACTGGCCCGCCCGCACCGCAAGGACCCGAAGCTCATCGAGGCCTGGGACCTCATCATCGGTGGTACTGAACGCGGTACGGCCTTCTCGGAGCTGATTGACCCGGTGATTCAGCGGGATCGGCTCACCGCGCAGTCCCTGCGGGCTGCCGCCGGCGACGTTGAGGCCATGCAGCTCGACGAGGACTTCCTGCGTGCGCTGGAGTATGGCGCGCCGCCCATGGGTGGCCTCGGCCTTGGCATCGATCGTCTGGTCATGCTGTTCACCGGCGTCGGCATCCGCGAAACCATTCTGTTCCCCCTGCTGAAGCCAGAAGGAACATGAGCATGCATTCCGTGTTGATCGGCCTGGCCGCACTGTTGCCGTCCGCTGGGGTCGCCTTCCTGTTCTATGTCGTCATCAAGGCGATGCTCGAAGGTGATCGCAAGGAGCGTCTGGCGCATTCCAAATGGGAGGCCAGCCAAGAACGTTCGGCGGCCTCGGCAGAGCGAGCCAACAATTCCGAAGAAGGGGATTCCGCAACATAAGAATCTTCGCGTATGGTTGGATACGCATTAGTCGTTGGGCGTTGTTCATCGGCTTGTCATTTTTCCACATTCGGGAGTATTCATGGCGCAGCGTGTCCAGGTTTTGTTGGTTGACGACCTCGATGGGGCAGCGGCGGCCGAAACAGTGTCATTCTCGCTTGACGGCGTGTCATATGAGATTGACCTGACCGCGGCGCATGCCAAGAAAATGCGTGACGACCTGGCGTCGTGGGTGGGTCATGCCCGCCGCTCGGGCGGTCGCAAGAGCTCGCGCAAGGCGGCAGCCGGTGGGCGCCGTGGTGACCTCAGCGCAGTTCGCGAATGGGCGCGCAACAGCGGTCACAAGGTCAGCGACCGCGGTCGTGTCTCCGCAGAGGTCCTGGCCGCCTACGACAAGGCAAACGGCTGAACCAGCGGGTTTTGGGGGCGGCGCGTTGGGGCGCAGCCACTGCTATGTCGGGGCCAGCCACAGCCTGTTGGTATCACCGTTGGCTCGGGGCCAAGGCCGCGCATGGCGAGGCCGAATAACCGATGCCTGAAGGTCACACCACGCACGCACTGGCCGAACGGCTCGATCGTGCCTTCTCGGGGACGGTGGTTTCCGTCTCCAGCCCGCAGGGCCGGTTCGCGGACGGCGCCGCCTTGCTGGATGCGCTGGTCCTGGTCGGCGCATCGGCCTGGGGCAAGCACCTGTTCGTCCAGTTCGAGGGCGAGCGATGGCTCAACGTCCACCTCGGGCTGATCGGCAAGTTCTCTGTCATGCGCCACTTCGTCGCGCCGGGTCCTGGGGCAGGTTCCGACACCCCTCCGCAGACGCCAGGTATGCCGAACGGCCGAGTCCCTGTCGAAGGGCAGGTCCGGCTGCGGCTGTTGAACCACACGTGGGTGGGTGACCTTCGGGGGCCGACCGTCTGCGCGGTCGTCACGCCTGAGAAGGTCGACGAGATCCAGGCCCGACTCGGTCCCGATCCGCTGCGGCCAGATGCCGACCCGGATCTCGCGTTACGTCGAATCATGCGCAGTACCAAGCCGATTGCCGAGCTGCTGATGGACCAGACTGTGCTGGCCGGGGTTGGAAACGTCTATCGGTGCGAGGTGCTCTTCCGTCATCGGGTCGACCCGTTCCGCCCTGGCCGGGAGATCCGACCGGCCACCTGGCGGGCCATCTGGGACGACCTGACCAGGCTGATGCCGCTCGGTGTCGCGTTCGGCCAGATCCTCACCATGGACGATCAAGTGGCTGATGCCCTTGCCGAGGTCGCGGACGGTTCGGCGGCCGCTCATACAGAAGCGGTCACCGGGGCGCGCCTCGGCGACCGCTTCGAACGACGCTTCTACCTGTACCAGCGGACCGGCGAGCCGTGCCGCACGTGCGGGTCAACAGTTCGCACCCAGTTGATAGCGGGGCGAAACCTGTTCTGGTGTGGTCGCTGTCAGCGCCGCCGCTGACCCGGGGTCCTGTCAGCGCCGCCGCTGACCCGGATCGTCAGCCGGAGAAGTCTCCGACCTCGAGGCTGATCAGCTCAGCCTTCAGGGCCCCGCTCACTGGGCAGTTGGTCTTTGCGTCCTGGGCGGCCGTGGCGAACTGGGCCGCAGTGATGCCCGGCACCGAACCGCTCACCCGCAACACGATCCCGGTGATGCCGGTGCCCGGTTGGAAGGTGACGTCGGCTTTGGTGTCGATCGAGGTCGGCGGCGTGCCGGCCTTGGCGAGCCCGTTGGAGAGGGCCATCGAGAAGCAGGTCGCGTGCGCCGCACCGAGCAGCTCCTCAGGACTGGTCTTGCCATTCGCCTGCTCGGCGCGAGAAGGCCAGCTGACGTCGAAGGTCCCGACCCCTGAGGACTCGAGGGTGACCTGGCCGGCGCCCTCCATGAGGGAGCCTTCCCAATGGGCGTGGGCGGTTCTCGTCGTGGCCATGTTGATCTCCTCAGTTGGGTGACGATGGGCGGCGGGTCTACTGCTGTCCCGACGGCTGTTGACTATGCCACTCGTGGCCGAACGCCACCAGAAGCGCCGAGTTCGGTACGCCGAGGGCGAACATGAGCCAAGGTGGCTCATATCGCGGAACACGTCGGCATACCGCGTCGTTGTCCCGTTCACGGATCAGTGGGGGCGCTACTTAGGCGCCCGTGGGTGAGCACACGTAATATCGAGGTATCTCGATAGCGAGGAGTCAGAGCGATGTTTGAACGGTTTACCGACCGAGCCCGCCGGGTGGTTGTGCTTGCGCAGGAAGAGGCGCGCATGCTCAACCACAACTACATCGGGACCGAGCACATCCTGCTCGGCCTGATCCACGAGGGCGAAGGCGTCGCCGCCAAGGCACTTGAGAGCCTCGGTATCTCCCTGGATGCCGTGCGCGAGCAGGTCCAGGAGATCATTGGCCAGGGTCAGCAGGCCCCATCCGGTCACATCCCCTTCACCCCGCGTGCCAAGAAGGTCCTCGAGCTGAGCCTGCGCGAGGCGCTGCAGCTCGGCCACAACTACATCGGCACCGAGCACATCCTGCTCGGCCTGATCCGTGAAGGCGAGGGTGTCGCTGCACAGGTGCTGGTCAAGCTCGGCGCCGACCTCAACCGGGTCCGTCAGCAGGTCATCCAGCTGCTCAGCGGTTACCAGGGCAAAGAGCCCCAGGGCGTAGGCGTCGGTCCGGCCGAGGGCACTCCTGCCGGATCGCTCGTCCTCGACCAGTTCGGACGCAACCTCACCCAGGATGCCCGTGAGGGCAAGCTCGACCCGGTCATCGGGCGCGGCAAAGAGATCGAACGCGTCATGCAAGTGCTGTCCCGAAGAACCAAGAACAACCCGATCCTGATCGGCGAGCCCGGCGTCGGCAAGACTGCCGTCGTCGAGGGCCTCGCCCAGGACATCGTCAAGGGCGAGGTGCCCGAGACGCTCAAGGACAAGCAGATCTACACGCTGGATCTCGGTGCCCTTGTTGCCGGTTCGCGTTATCGCGGTGACTTCGAGGAACGGCTGAAGAAGGTCCTCAAGGAGATCCGTACCCGCGGCGACATTGTTCTGTTCATCGACGAGATCCACACCCTCGTCGGCGCTGGGGCTGCCGAGGGCGCGATCGATGCTGCGTCCATCCTCAAACCCATGTTGGCCCGTGGCGAGCTCCAGACGATCGGTGCGACCACGCTGGACGAGTACCGCAAGCACATCGAGAAGGACCCAGCCCTCGAACGGCGATTCCAGCCGATCCAGGTTGCCGAGCCGACGCTGTCCCACACCATCGAGATCCTCAAGGGCCTTCGTGACCGCTACGAGGCGCACCACCGCGTCTCGATCACCGATGCTGCCCTCGTCGCGGCCGCCAACCTGGCCGACCGGTACATCAACGACCGGTTCCTCCCGGACAAGGCGATCGACCTCATCGACGAGGCGGGCGCGCGACTGCGCATCCGCCGTATGACGGCTCCGCCGGACCTGCGCGAGTTCGACGAGCGCATCGCTCACGTCCGTCGCGAGAAGGAGTCTGCGATCGACGCACAGGACTTCGAGAAGGCCGCGTCCCTGCGCGACGACGAGAAGACACTGCTGGGCCAGAAGGCCGAGCGCGAGAAGCAGTGGAAGTCCGGCGACATGGACGTCGTGGCCGAGGTCGACGAAGAGCTCATTGCCGAGGTCCTGGCGGCTTCGACGGGCATCCCCGTGTTCAAGCTGACCGAGGAAGAGTCCTCGCGCCTGCTCAACATGGAGGACGAGCTGCACAAGCGCATCGTCGGCATGGACGAGGCGATCAAGGCGATGTCCCAGGCGATCCGACGCACTCGCGCCGGACTGAAGGATCCGCGCCGCCCAGGTGGATCGTTCATCTTCGCCGGTCCCACCGGCGTCGGAAAGACCGAGCTGGCCAAGGCGCTGGCGGAGTTCCTCTTCGGCGACGAGGACTCGTTGATCCAGCTCGACATGAGCGAATACAGCGAGAAGCACACGGTCTCAAGGCTGTTCGGCTCGCCTCCCGGTTACGTCGGCTACGAAGAGGGCGGCCAGCTGACCGAGAAGGTCCGCCGCAAGCCTTTCTCCGTCGTGCTCTTCGACGAGGTCGAGAAGGCTCACGCCGACATCTTCAACGCGCTGCTGCAAATTCTTGAGGACGGACGGCTGACCGACTCCCAGGGCCGGGTCGTCGACTTCAAGAACACCGTCATCATCATGACCACGAACCTCGGCACCCGCGACATCGCCAAAGGCCAGTCGCTCGGGTTCGCTACCGGTGGCGACACCAAGACCGGCTACGAGCGGATGAAGAACAAGGTCATCGACGAGCTCAAGCGCCATTTCCGGCCTGAGTTCCTCAACCGTGTCGACGACATGATCGTGTTCCCGCAGCTGACCGAGCCGGAGATCGTCCAGATCGTCGATCTGATGGTCGCCAAGCTCGACGTCCGGCTGAAGGACAAAGACATGGGCATGGAGCTGACGCCTGCGGCCAAGGCGCTTCTGGCCAAGAAGGGCTATGACCCTGTGCTGGGCGCGCGCCCGCTGCGCCGCACGATCCAGCGCGAGATCGAGGACATGCTCTCGGAGAAGATCCTCTATGGAGAGCTCCGGGCCGGCGAGATCGTCGTGGTCGATACCGAAGGCACCGGAAAGGACGAGGCGTTCACGTTCACCGGCGAAGCCCACGCCGAGCTGGATGCCCTGCCGCTGAGCGATGTCCAGGATGGCGATCTTCCGAGCCTCGACATCCAGGACGTCGTTGTCCCGGACGTAGTTGTCCCCGACACCGACATCCCGGACGACGACCTCCCGGACGATATCCAGCCCGCCGATGTCCAGAAGAACGGCATCCAGGGCACCGACCTCCCCGACACGGTCACGACTCCGGACGCTCCCGACGCGAAGTGACGGGGGGGGGCGCCCCCCCCCCCCCCGGGGCCCGCCCCCCCCGGGGCGGGGGGCCCGGGCGGGGGGGGGGGGGCGGGGGGGGGGGGGGGGGCCCGGGGCGGGGCCAGCCGGCGGCTGGACCGGCCGCACGGTGGCAGTGCGGCCAGGACGTACGGTGGTCGCATGGTTCATTTCTTCCTTCCTTCGTCGCGCCCTGCCGTTTTCGTGGGGGTATCAGCTGTTCTGGCCAGCGCTCTGGTCCTGAGTGGCTGTACCTCGACTCCCAAGAAGGTGGTCAGCGCGCCGACCACGACGACGGTGACACCGACCACCGCGCCGACCCCGCCGCCCTTCACGGCTACGGGGATCCCTGCGGTCCTTGCGGCGGTTATCAAACCGCTGTATTTCGGGGGCTCCCTGCCGGCTTCGCCCTCTGCCACCAAGGTCCTGCTCAAGCGCAAACCGGTTCAGCCGACGGCGGTCGTTGTCGTCAAGGGTTCTGTCTCGTCCTGGAAGGGTGTGCCGATCGCCGTGGTTACCAGCGGCAAGGACGTGACCCTCGCTGTAGCGGCCCCGAAGTGGAAGGTTGTTGGCGGTTGGTGGCCCTCGCTGGGCGTTTCTGCGCCCGCTCTTGGTGGCACCCCGCGTCGGGTCCTGATGATGGGCTCGGATGCTCGTCCGGGTCAGGCGGTCGATCGTTCCCGTGCCGACAGCTTGCACATCGTCGGCCTCGACGGTCATGGCGGTGGGGGGGTCTTGGGCATTGCACGGGACTCATACGTCAGGCTGTCGACGGGAGGGAAGGGCAAGATCAACTCTGCAATGGTTTTCGGTGGCCCCAAGGCCGAGCTTCGAACGGTGGTCTCCGCAACGGGGGTTCCCCTCGAGGGCTACATGCTCAGCGGTTTCGGCGGGTTCAAGAAGGTTGTCAATGGCATCGGCAGGCTGCCGCTGAACGCTCCGGTGGCGGTGAAGGACGCGGGTTCGGGCGCGAACGTCAAGGCCGGAGCAAACCTGCTCACTGGCAAGGAAGTTCTTGCGTACGGCCGTGCCCGCCACGGAGTGCCTGGAGGTGACTTCGGTCGGTCCGCCAACCAGGGCCGGGTGATCATGGCAGCGACCGCGTTCACGAAGGCGATGGGCCCGGCGAAGCTGCCTGGCTTTTTGCACATGGCGGAACCCAATATCCTGACCGACCTTAGCGCCGAGCAAGTGTTGACCTTCACCGCCGGCGCCTATGTCACCAACCCGAAAAAGGTCCACAACAAGGTCGCAATCGGCGGGTTCGGATGGACAGCGGACCGTCAGTCGATCGTTCTGCTTGATGCCAATGCCAGGCGTATGTTCGCCGACATCAAGGATGGCAACCTGTCGTGATCGACGCACGATGACTTTGGGTCCCAAGATCGAGGTTCGACGTGCGCGTGTCGGCGACGTGCGTTCCCTCCGTGAGCTGGTTCGTCCGCTTGCGGGCAACACCCTCACGCCCAAGGACGCCGTTGCGTACTACGAGGCGCTGCAACAGTTTCTGGTTGCAGAGGACCCAGATGTGCCGGGGCGGATCATTGGCTGTGGCGCACTCCACGTGATGTGGGAAGACCTCGCGGAGGTCCGCACCCTCGCAGTCCACCCGGACTTTGCCCGGCGCGGCTTGGGCGGTCTGCTCCTCGAGGCACTGCTGGATGATGCCCGGGCACTGGGCCTGCACCGCATCTTCTGCCTCACCTTCGAGGTGGACTTCTTCACGCGCCATGGCTTCTCCATCATCGAGGGGCAAGCCGCAGAGCCCGAGGTCTATTCAGAGCTGCTTCGTTCGTATGACGAGGGCGTTGCTGAGTTCCTCGACCTCGAGCGCGTCAAGCCCAACACGTTGGGCAACACGAGGATGCTTCGCACGCTCTGATCCGTTTTGACAGGCCCGCTGATCCGTTTTGTCAGGCATGCAATGGCCGGGCCACCGTGGCCTTGCGCCGACGGCGCGCGATGCGACTGCGGATCGCCATCAGGAAAGTGCCGACGAGCAGCCCGGCGATGATCCCGAAACCGAGCTGGGGGATGAGTGGCAGGGCGATGCCCAGCCCGCCACCGATGACCCAGGCGATCTGCAGCAGGGTCTCGGCCCAGGCGAACACGCTGGTACGCACCGTCTCACCGATGTCGCTCTGCACCAGCGCGTCGAAGCTGAGGTTGGCGAGCTGGCCTGATAGCCCGGCCACGAGGCCGAGGACCACAAGGGTCCACGCGGAGTAGAACACCGCCGCGGTTACCGCGGCCACCGTTGCGACGAGCAGTGCCGTGGCGGCGATCGTCTCGGGCGCCCGCCGATTGAACCGGGTCCCGACGACGCTGCCCAGGGTGTTCCCCGAGGCCGCCGCAGCGACGACCAGCCCCAGCACCAAGGTGCCGGACAGTCCTTTGATCGGATGATCGCGCATGAGGAAGGCGAGGAACAACACCAGGAAGCCTGCGAGCAGACGGGTTCCCGCCGTGCACCACCAGGCGAAGAGGACCCGCCAGGGGAGCGCCTCGACCCTGTGCCGGAAACGCCGCACCGATCCTTCCCGCGGACGTGTCCGCAGACCTGTCCACAGGCTCGACGCACGACCCTCATCAGTCTGCTCGATGTCTTGCTCACCCAGGGAGGAATCGACGCGAGCGGGCAGCAGGATGGCGAGAACGGTGCCGACGACGTAGATCACGAACGCCGCCCGCAGCGACCAGTCCGGGCCGATCCTGATGGCTGCTCCGGCGATGGCACCGCCGAGCAACATGCCGGCGACCCCGGCCAGCGACTGGCGCGAGTTGGCAGCGACCAGGCTGACGCCGTGGGGGAGCAGCCGAGGCACCGCGGACGCACGAGTGACGTTGTAGGCCCGCGAGGCCACCAGACATCCGAGCGCCGCAGGGAACAACCACAGCGACTTGGTGACAACAGCATCCGCCAGCACCCAGCAGAGGAAGGCTCGCGTGGCCATCGTGGTGCCGATCGCCCAGCGCCGGCCGTGCCGATACCGGTCGAGCAGCGGTCCGATCAACGGGGCCAGCACCGTGAACGGTGCCATGGTCACCAGCAGGAACAGAGCGACCTGACCGCGGGCCTCACCCGTGGGGATGCTGAAGATCGTGCCCACCAGCGACATCGCCAACGCCGTATCGCCGGCGGTGTGAACCGCGTTCAACTCGATCAGGCGAGCCAGTCCGGACTCGCCGGCGCCGCCGGAGTGCGTGAAGATCCTGAATCGTCGGGCGCTCGCCCGACTTCCACGTGCGGCCATTCGAGCACTTGCGTGACCGGAACGGGCGGCAATACGAGCGCCTGCCTTGGTGCCTCGGCCCACGCCCTTCACGCTTCGGCCCGCGCCCGCCCGCACTGATCGGATCATCGCGGCCCGCCGAGCCCGTCTGAGGGCCTCGGCCTCCGCAGCCGGGTCGACCCGGCCACCCTGTGCCCGCGGGCTCTCGTCCACGTTCCTATCTTGCCTCGTTCGGGTGACGGCTGCCCTCGCTTCGGCCGGGCAGTCGGAACCTCCTGCCCGACAAAGGTTCCACCAGCCCGTCCGCCACCAGGCTGTCGAGACAACGGTCGCGCTGGGAGTCGTCGGTGGGCCACGCGGCGCCAATCGCCCCCGCAGTGACCGGCCCCCCGCTCTCCCTCAGCACCGCGAGGATGGCGCCACGGCACTGCCGATCCGTGCCCTGCCAGGACTGGCCGCGCCGTGTCCGGCCCTCGTATGCCGGTTGTCCCGCGCTCTGCCACGCGCACAGGTCCTGGACCGGGCAGTCCGGGCACCTGGGCATTCGCGCGGAGCACACGAGGGCGCCGAGCTCCATCACGGCGACGCTCCAGGTCCGGGACACGTCGGCGCTCTCCGGGAGCAGTGTCGTTGCCAGGTCCAGCTCGGACCTGATCAGTGAGGGCGCGGCCTGCCCGACGCCCTCAACCATTCTGGCGAGAACCCGGCGCACGTTCGTGTCGACCACAGCAGCGCGCCGGCCGAAGGCAAACACCGACACCGCAGCGGCCGTGTAAGCCCCCACACCAGGGAGCTCGAGCAGCTCCTCATAGGTGCGTGGCACCTCGCCGCCGTGGCGTTCGACCATGGCCGCTGCCGCACCGTGGAGCCTCACGGCCCGGCGCGGGTAGCCGAGTCGCCCCCACGCATGGATCGCGTCGCCGGGCGCGGAGGCTGCCAGCGCGGCCGGTGAGGACCACTGAGACATCCACAGCAGCCATACCGGCTGGACGCGGGCGACAGGCGTCTGCTGCAGCATGACCTCGGAGACCAGGACGCCCCATGGCGACGTGTCCGGCCTACGCCACGGGAGATCCCTCGCCTCGCGGGAGTACCAGTCCAGAATCCGTTGGTGCAGAAGGGAGCTGGGCACTGTCGACGAGATGTGATGACCCATCACGTTGCTATCACTCACGAGGTGGCGTGGTTCTTGGGCCGGTGTGATTCATGGGCCGGGCGGCACTGCTCAGACGTAGCGCTCGAGAATGCTCGACTCGGCCAGTCGGGACAGGCCCTCGCGAACCGCACGAGCGCGACCTTCGCCGACACCCTCGACGGCCATCAGGTCCTCAAGGTTGGCGGAGAGGAGCTTCTGGAGGTTCTCGAAGTGGTCGACGAGCCGTTCAACGATCGCTCCTGGCAGCCGGGGCACCTTGGTCAGGAGCCGGTAGCCGCGGGGGCTGACCGCCGCATCGAGGGCGTCGCCGCCGACTGCGAATCCGACGGCCTTGGCGCCTGCGGCCAGGTCGAGCAGCTCGATGGACGTCAGCTCCATCAGGTCTGCCAGAACCTGCTCGACGGTGCCGGTGTTGTGGGCGGCTTCGAGGTAGTCGCGGATCACCAGCTCGCGGTCATTGCCCAGGCCACCGGTCAGCTCCTCGAGCTGAAGGGTCAACAGGCGTCCGTCGGTGCCGAGCTCGATGACATAGCTGTCGATCTCTTCGCTGATCCGTCGGACCATCTCGAGGCGCCGGAGCACCGAGGCGACATCGCGAACGGTGACCAGGTCCTCGATCTCGAGGGCCGACAACGTGCCGGTGACCTCGTCGAGTCGCGACTTGTAGCGCTCGAGAGTCTGCAGTGCCTGGTTGGCGCGGGAAAGTATCGCGCTCGATTCCTCGAGAACGTGGCGCCGGTTGCCGACATACAGGGCGACGATCTGCATGGACTGGCTCACCGAGACCACCGGGAAGCCGGTCTGTTTGGCGACCCGTTCTGCGGTGCGGTGCCGGGTGCCGGACTCGTTGGTCTCGATCGACGGGTCGGGCAGCAGTTGCGTGGCAGCGCGCAGGACACGTGAGCCGTCGCGTTCGAGCACGATGGCGCCGTCCATCTTGGCCAGCTCGCGCAGTCGCGTGCTGGAGAACTCGATGTCGAGAGGGAAGCCACCGGTCGACATCGCCTCGACCACCTTGTCGTTGCCGAGCACGATCAGGGCCCCGGTGCGTCCACGCAGGATCCGCTCCAGTCCGTCCCGCAGGTCGGTCCCCGGTGCCACGGCCGCCAAGGTGGCGCGGAGCAACTCGTCGTCGCTTCGTTCCACGGTGATCGGTATCCCCTCGTGCGGCAGATGGTCGGATCCGGTGTGGATCCCTTCGGGTCGGGCGCGGTGTCAGGAAGGTGACAACAGCAAGTCCGGCTGGCGGGAAGTCTAACGGCCACAAGGCCTCGGGGGAGGGTTGTAACCGACCCGTGACCTGCTCAGGATACGGGTTGGGTCATCAGGTTGACCGCTCGCCGGATGTCGGAGACCTCGATGACTCTCATTCCCTCGGGCATGGGGCCGTTGCCGAGCGAGCCGGCAGGCACGACGGCCTTGCGGAACCCCAGTCGTGCGGCTTCGGCGAGCCGCCGGGGGATGCCGGTCACGGCCCGGATCTCACCGGCAAGGCCGACCTCACCCATGGCCACCGTGCCGTGTGGGAGAGCCCGGTCGGACACCGAGCTGGCCATGGCCAGCGCGATCGCGAGGTCCGAGGACGGCTCGGACACCTTCACCCCGCCGACCGTCGAGACGTAGCAGTCTGCCTGACGGACCGGGACGCCAGCACGTTTGTCGAGGACGGCAAGGATCATCGCGACCCGAGAGCCGTCCAGCCCGCTCGTGGTCCGTCTGGGCGAGGGCGCTGTCGTGGGCGAGAGCAGCGCCTGCACCTCTGTGACCAGCGGTCGCCGGCCTTCGAGCGTGACGGTGACGCAGGTTCCGGGAACGACCAGGTCGCGGCTCGACAGGAACAGGCCGCTGGGGTCGGGGAGCCCGACGATGCCCACGTCGGACAGGTCGAAACACCCCACCTCGTCGGTTGGCCCGTAGCGGTTCTTGACCGCGCGGACGAGCCGCAACCGGGAGTGCCGGTCGCCCTCGAACTGGATCACCACGTCGACCAGGTGCTCGAGCACTCGCGGCCCGGCGATCGAGCCGTCCTTGGTGACGTGGCCGACCAGCAGGATCGAGATCCCGCGTGCCTTGGCGAGCTGGATCAGCGAGGCCGCGACCTCGCGGACCTGTGAGACGTTGCCGGCCGATCCCTCGACCTCTCCGCTCGCGATGGTCTGGACGGAGTCGATGATGACGAGGTCAGGCTCGATCTGGGCGATCTGGCCGAGCACGCTGGCGAGGTCGGTCTCCGCGGCGAGGAAGAGGTTCTTGGCCATCGCCTCGATGCGTTCGGCCCGCATCCGGACCTGGGCGGCCGACTCTTCGCCGCTGATGTAGAGGACGGTCTGGTCGGCTCGCGCTGCTCTGGCGGCGACGTCGAGGAGCAGGGTCGACTTGCCGATGCCGGGCTCGCCCGCGACCAGGACCACGGCGCCGCGGACCAGGCCACCCCCGAGCACCCGGTCGAACTCGCTGACGCCCGTCGTGCGTGCCTCGGCCCGGCGCGCGTCAACCTCGCCGATCCGGATGGCAGGTCGGTCGGTGACCACTGCGGCGGTCGTCCTGACCTTGACCGCGCCGATCTCGCTGATCGTGCCCCAGGCCTGGCACTCGCCGCATCGACCGACCCACTTGATGGCCGCCCAGCCGCATTCGGAACAGCGGTAGCCGGCTGGTCGGGTGGTTGCCTTGGTTGCCATGGACGCGACCCTACGAGACGCCTCAGACAGAGGTTGTCAGCCCGTGCGCCAGAACAGGTTGACGGCGTAGTCCACGCCCGAACCCTCGTGCTCGGCCAGGATCTCGTCGGCGAGGGCCTCGGTGAACTCGATCCGCACGACTGACTCGAAGTCTGCGCGTGACCCGAAGGACCACCGGATGTCGAGGCTCTCGCGCGACCAGCCCTGGCGCGCCCAGAAACGTTCGATCGCAAGTGGGTCGTATGCCGGCCTGGCCCTGCGGAACCATGTGCCGAAGGTCGACCGCGAGGCGTCGTTGTCGATCACGAACGCGGTCCCGCCGGGTCGCAGCACCCGCCCCACCTCGGCCAGTCCGGGTTCGCATCCGGGCCCGAAGAAATAGGCCCATCGGGCATGGATCATGTCAACGCTGTCATCGGCCAAGGGCAGCCTCTGGGCCGTGCCCTCGAGCACCGACGCGTTGGTCAACGACAGCGCTGAGATCCGTCGCCGGGCAAGGGCAGCCAGCGGTTCGCGCGGTTCAACGCCCACCACTGTCGCCGCGGTCCGGGCGAAGCACGGCAGGTGGAAGCCGCTGCCACAACCGAGGTCCAGAACTCGCTGCCCGGACCAGTCATGTATGCCGGCCATGGTGGCCTCGATCAGCCCCTCAGGGTCGACCCCGAGGTTCTCGATCTCGTAGACGTCAGGGTGGTTCCAGATGTTCGGGCTGGGAATCATCTCGCGTCGTCAGCGAGTGCTTTCAGCGTCGCCGGGTGAACAAGAAGGGGCAACAGCTTGCGCGAACCATTGGCCCGGGCGGCCTGCGCGGCGACCAGGTGGGCCTCGCAGCGAACGGCCATCTCGTCGTACGCGGCTGAACCCATGAGCTCCCTAAGCTCGCTGGCGCTGCTCCTGAAGACCGGTTCCTTGCCCATATGCGCCTCAGAGTTGCCGGAGCAGTACCAGTCCAGGTCATGACCGCCCGGACCCCAGTCCCGGCGGTCGTACTCGGTGATGGTGACCTCGAGGTAGGAGCTCTTGTCGCCCAGCTCGACGGTGCGGTAGGTACGCCGGATCGGTAGCTGCCAGCACACGTCCGGCTTGACGGTGAGGGGTTCGACGCCGCGCAGTCGGGCGTGCTGGTGCAACGCGCACCCGGCGCCGCTGGGAAAACCCGGACGGTTCAGGAAGATGCAGGCTCCGTCGACGACGCGGGTCTTGAGCTGACCCTCTTCCTTGAGCTTCCATCGGCCGCCCTGGCCGGCCGAGTGGAACTGCCACTCGTCCTCGCCGAGCTCGACAACGGCGGCCTTCACCCGCGATACGTCGTCCTTGTCCGTGAAGTGCGCGCCAAGGGTGCAGCAACCGTCATCGGGGCGATTCTCATAGATGCCAGCACAACCGCTGCCGAAGATGCAGGACCATGACGACGTGAGCCAGGTCAGGTCGCAGCGGAAGCGCTGGTTGGAATCGGCGGGGTCGACGAACTCCACCCACATGCGCGGGATGTCGAGAGAGGTTTCTGGCACCCGCCAAGACTATGCGGCCCTTGCTACGCGGCCCTTGTCCGACATCCCCCAGGCGCTGCGCGAAGGTGTGACCCTGCCGCGCCCTTTCTGGATCGCCGCGGGTCGAGACACACCCTCGTACCCGCGGTTAGGCTCGACGCCATGACCGTAGTTCGGGTGCCCGGCGCGCGAGTGGCACTGTCCACGTCCTCGGTCTATCCGCAGAACTGCGCCACGGCTTTCGACCTTGCCGAGCGGCTCGGCTTTGACGGTGTCGAGGTCATGGTGTGGACCGACCCGGTCTCCCAGGAGGCAGGCGCGTTGAAAGCGTTGTCGGACCTGCACTCCATGCCCGTCGTGTCGATCCACGCGCCGACATTGCTTCTCACGCAACGGGTCTGGGGTCCTGAGGCGTGGCCCAAGGTGGACAACTCCATCGAGCTTGCCACGGCCCTTGGCGCGGACACCGTGGTGCTCCACCCGCCCTTTCGCTGGCAGAAGGAATACGCGCGGACTTTTGCTGACGGGGTGGCCCTCCGCGAACATGACACCGGCATCAAACTTGCCATCGAGAACATGTTTCCCTGGCGGGCTCGCAATCGTTCGGTCGAGGCCTACCTGCCTCACTGGGACCCGGTCGATCAGCCGTACGACCACGTGACGCTGGACCTGTCCCACACTGCGACCGCCGGATCAGACGCGATGGCGATGGCCGCGGCACTTGGGCTTCGACTGGCGCACATCCACCTTGCCGACGGCCTGGGCTCTCCCATGGACGAGCATCTGGTGCCCGGGCGTGGCGGTCAGCCGTGTGCTGAGTTGCTCGAAACCCTTGCGGTTCAACAGTTCTCGGGGTCGGTCGTGGTCGAGGTCAGCACGCGTCGGGTGTCGGAAGAGCAGCGAGAGCTGGACTTGGCTGAGGCGTTGGCGTTTGCGCGGCTGCACCTCGCGGCGGCGGCAGTCGTGTTCTGACTCCCGTTTCGTGAATTTTGTCTCGTGACTCCCTCGATCTCGTGAGGGGGGCGGCATTCAGCCGCCCGGTATGACAAGTGGTGGCGACGCCCTTGTCGCCCGTCCGACGCAGGGCATAAGTTCCGGCGCATGACCAGTGATGAGAGTCCGGCCGTTGTCGTGGACGACCTGCACGTGATCCGTGGGTCCCGCGAGGTCCTCCCCGGTATCTCGCGTCCGTGCCCCGCGGCCAGGTCGTTGGCCTGCTCGGACCCAACGGCGGGGGCAAGACCACGCTGCTGCGCTCGATCGTCGGTGTTCAGATCATCGCGGGGGGCACCGTGGCGGTCCTGGGGGAGCCCGCGGGGTCGCCCAGCCTGCGGTCGCGGGTGGGCTACGTGACGCAGGAGGCCAGTGTCTATGCCGACCTGACGGTCCGGGCGAACCTCAACTACTTCGCTGCCCTCGTGGGTGCCCCGCGCGCTGACGTTGATCGCGTCATCGAGGTGGTCGACCTTGGTGCCGAAGTCGACTCACGGGTGGACCGGCTATCCGGTGGTCAGCGGTCGCGCGTGTCGCTCGGGGCTGCCCTTGTGGGATCCCCCGAGCTGCTGATCCTCGACGAGCCCACGGTTGCGCTCGACCCGGTGCTGCGCCGCGACCTCTGGGCATTGTTCCGCCGCCTCGCCGAGGAGGGCACCACGTTGCTGGTGTCGAGCCACGTCATGGACGAGGCGACCAGGTGTGACCGGCTGTTGCTGCTGAGGGAGGGTCGGCTGCTCGCGGACGACTCGCCGGATGGCCTTCTCGCCCGCACCGGGGCCGCGAACGCGGAAGAAGCCTTCTTCGCCCTGATCGAGGCGGAGGCGGCGGCATGAACCCTCGACTCACTTTCGCGACCGCTGGGCGGGTGTTGAGGCAGGTCCGCGCCGACCACCGCACTCTGGCCCTCATGATCGCGGTGCCGTGCGTTCTGATCGGCTTGCTGGCATGGATCTTCAACGGCACCCCCGTGTTCGACAAGATCGGCGCTCCGTTGCTGGGCGTCTTCCCGTTCGTCGTGATGTTCCTCATCACCAGCGTCGCGACCCTGCGCGAGAGGTCGTCCGGCACCCTCGAACGTCTGCTCTCGACACCGCTGGGCAAGGGTGACTTCCTCGCCGGCTACGCCCTGGCCTTCGGCGCGCTCGCGGTTGTCCAGGCACTGGTGGCAACGGGATTCGCCATCTGGGTGTGCGGGCTCGACGTCGCCGGGCCGCGCTGGTTGCTCGTCGTCATGGCCGTGGTCGATGCCGTTCTCGGCACCGCGACCGGCTTGTTCGTCAGTGCCTTTGCTCGCACGGAGTTCCAGGCCGTCCAGTTCATGCCGGCCTTCGTCCTGCCGCAGTTCCTGCTGTGCGGGCTGCTTGTCCCGCGCAACGGGCTGCCGCGCGTCCTGGAGCTGCTGTCTGACGTCCTGCCGCTCTCGTATGCCGTCGACGCCATGCGCACGCTCACCACACAGGTGGACGCTGCGGGCGACGTGGGTCGCGACGTGGCGATCGTGGCGGCTTTCGCGGTGGGCGCCATCGCTCTCGGCTCGCTGACGCTCCGGCGTCGCACCCCCTGACCGGTTTGCAGGGGAAGGGCCGTACGGTCGAGCGAGCCGCAGGAATAGCCTTGAGCGGACTCGTTGTGAACGGCATACGGAGGAAAGCGTGTTGGATCCAAGCGGCGTGCTGCGCCAGGGGCTCATGCAGTTGGCCAAGAGTGGGCGGATGCGTGATCTGATCGAGCGCGCCCCGGTGAGCAGGGACGTCGTGCGCCGTTTCGTCGCAGGCGACTCCACCGGCGACGTCGTCCGTGTGGCAACCGAGCTCGACCTCACCGGCCGCACGTCCACGATCGATCATCTTGGTGAGGACACCCTCGACCTGCGGCAGGCGCAGGCCACCCGCGATGCCTATCTGGCCCTGCTGGCGGCGCTCAGCGACGCCGGCCTGACCCAGGGCGGCAAGGCCGAGGTCAGCCTCAAGCTCAGCGCGCTCGGTCAGGCGCTGCCGGGCGACGGCGCCAAGATCGCGCTGGATCACGCACGCGAGATCTGTCAGGTCGCGACCGACGCCGGCACCACGGTGACCCTCGACATGGAGGACCACACCACCACGGACGCGACCTTGGAGACCCTGAGTGAGGTGCGTCAGGACTTCCCGTCGGTGGGCGCGGTGCTGCAGGCCTACCTGCACCGGACCGAGGCCGACTGCCGCGACCTCGCCTACGAAGGCAGCCGGGTCCGTCTGTGCAAGGGGGCCTATGACGAACCGGACTCGGTGGCCTTCAGGGACAAGGACGACGTCGACAGGGCCTTCGTCCGCTGCCTCAAGGTGTTGATGGCCGGCCCCGGGTATCCGATGATCGCCAGCCACGACCCGCGCCTGGTCGAGATCACGGGCGCCTTGGCCCACAAACACGATCGGGCGTCAGACACCTACGAGTACCAGATGCTCTACGGAATCCGTCCGGAAGAACAGAAGAGGATCGCCGACCGTGGGGACCACATGCGGGTCTATCTCCCGTACGGCCAGGAGTGGTACGGCTATCTCATGCGCCGGATGGCCGAGCGCCCGGCCAACACGATGTTCTTCCTGCGATCACTCGCGACCAAAGGCTGAGGCGACGAACCATGGTTGAGACTGCCCAAACAGGCTCCAGGACCGTCGCCATCCTGGGCGTCGGAGTGATGGGCTCCACGCTGCTCGCCGGACTGCTCCGCTCGGGGCGCGATGCCGCCGACCTGGTCATCACCGGCCGGAACGCCGAACGCGCCAAGGAGCTGGCCGGCACCTACGGCGTTCGTCTGATGAGCAACGTCGACGCGGCTGCTGGCGCCGACACCCTCGTCCTGGTGGTCAAGCCCCAGGACATGGGTGGGTTGCTCGCAGAGATCAGTGCGCAGGTCCGTCCCGGTGCCCTCGTGGTCAGTCTCGCCGCAGGCATCACCACGGCATTCCTGGAGGAGCGGCTGCCTGAGGGCACAGCGGTCGTCAGGGTCATGCCGAACACGCCCGCGCTTGTCGATGAGGGCATGGCAGCGATCAGCCCCGGCAGCCATTGTGACGAGGGGCACCTGAGCGAGGCCGAAGAGCTGCTGCACTCCTGCGGCAAGGTCCTGCGCATCCCCGAGAAGCACCTCGACGCCGTCACGGCGATCAGCGGCAGCGGACCGGCATACATCTTCTATGTGGTGGAGGCGATGATCGAGGCGGGTGTCCTGCTCGGTATGCCCCGTGCGACCTCCACCGAGCTCGTGGTCCAGACGCTCTATGGCGCGGCGACGATGCTCAAGGAGACCGGTCAGCACCCCACGGTGTTGCGCGAGCAGGTCTCGAGCCCGGGCGGCACCACGATGGCGGCGCTGCGCCAGCTCGATGACCACAAGGTGCGTGCGGCCTTCGTCACGGCCATGGAAGCGGCCGCCAAACGCTCGAAGGAGCTTGCGTCCGGCAATGCCTGAGTCCCAGGTCGTGGCTGTATCCCGGCTGGACGCTGACGGCTGGCGGGCCTACCGCGCGATCCGGCTGGCCATGTTGCACGAGTCGCCCTCGGCTTTCGGCAGCACCCACGAAGAGGCGGCCAGCTTTGACGAGGCGCTGTGGAAGCAGCGGCTGACCGACAATGTCGTCCTCCTCGCTCGGGTTGGCCGCAAGCCGGCCGGATCGGCGGTGTTCTCCGAGTACGGCGTGACCGACCCCGGCGACTGCAGTCTCTTCGGCATGTGGGTCGACCCGGCATTTCGTCGGACGGGCGTCGCGCGGGCCCTGGTCGACGCGGTGGTGGCGCAGGCCCGGGCCGACGGCAAAAGACGCGTGGTGCTGCACGTCGTGGGCGACAACGCCGCGGCCAAGGCGCTCTACGAACGCGAAGGTTTCGTCGCCACGGGCCACAGCGTTCCCTACCCGCATGACCATCAGCTCAGCGAGATCGAGATGTGCCTCGTGATCGACAACCGTTCTGACTGACCCGGCAGGCTGAGCGTGGGCGTCGGCACGCGGGTCAGGGGCGCCCGGCCAGCCGGTCGATGAGCTCGCTCGGGCCACTGACGATGAGGGTGTGCTGGGCCGTCACCTTGGTCTCTGGCACCGCGTGGGTGAAGTCCTCGCCAGGAGCCTTCACGCCGACGACAGTCACGCCGTACTTGCTGCGAATCTGGCTCTGCGCCAACGTGAAGCCGATCGCCTCGCGTGGCGGGGCCATCTTGACGATGGCGTAGCCGTCGTCGAACTGGATGTAGTCCTGCAGCTTGCCGTTGACCAGGTGTGCGACCCGTCGGCCCGAGTCGTTCTCGGGCTGGACCACGTGGTGCACCCCGATCCGCTCCAGGATGCGGGCGTGCTCGACGCTGACGGCGGAGGCCCAGATGGACGGTATCCCCGCGTCGACGAGATTGCCGGCGGTCAGGACCGATGCCTCGACCGATGCGCCGATGCCGATCACGGCAATCTTGAAGTTGCTCGCGCGGCAGGCCTCGATGGTTCGCGGCTGAGAGGCGTCGGCGACGATGATCCGGGTCAGTCGACCGGTGTAGCTGTCGGCCAGGGTCTGGTCCTTCTCGATGGCGATGACCTTGTGCCCGAGTCGATGCAGCTCGAGTGCAGCCTCGGCGCCGAATCGTCCGAGCCCGATCACCAGGACGTCGTCTTCGTACAAGCGGTTCTTGGCCACTGTGTCCTCCTCAAGAGAGCCGGATGATCAGGTCGGCCGCATGCCCAGCCGGCCGGCCGGTAGCGTGCCATCATGCCAACACAGGCGCGCGTGGTCTGGGACCAGAGTTTCACGGGGTATGACTTTGGGCTGGACCACCCCATGAATCCGTTGCGCCTCGACCTGACGGCCCGGCTGTGCGGAGCCTTTGGCCTGTTCGACGGGCCTGACGTCGAGGTCGTCAATCCGGCTGTGCCCGACGACGAGGTTCTGCTCACCGTCCACGATGCCGCCTACGTGGCAGCGGTCCGTCACGCGTCTGTCGCGCCCCGGGACGCAGACCAGTCACGCGGCCTGGGCACCGAGGACGATCCCGCTTTCCACGAGATGCACGACATCAGCGCCCGTATCGCGGCCGGTTCCCTCGACCTTGCCGGCGCCGTTTGGCGCGGCGAGACCGAGCATGGCGTCAACTTCTGCGGCGGGCTGCACCATGCGATGCCGGACAGGGCATCGGGGTTCTGCATCTACAACGACGTTGCCGTGGCGATCAAGTCGCTGCTCGACAACGGCGCCCAGCGGGTCGCCTATGTTGACGTGGACGTCCATCACGGTGACGGTGTGGAACGCATCTTCTGGAACGACCCACGGGTGCTCACCATCTCGATCCACGAGACCGGTCGGGTGCTGTTCCCGGGCACTGGCTTTCCTGGTGACATCGGCGGGCCGGCTGCGCCAGGGACAGCCGTCAACGTGGCGCTGCCGCCAGGCACCGGTGATGCTGCGTGGCTACGGGCCTTCCACTCCGTCGTGCCCCCGGTGCTGCGTGCCTTCAGACCTGAGATCCTGGTGAGCCAGCACGGGTGCGACTCGCACTTCCTGGACCCGCTGGCGCATCTGTCGCTGTCGCTGGACGCCCAGCGAACGTCATACGAATCCATCCACGATCTGGCCCACGAGGTGTGCGACGGCAGATGGGTGGCGCTCGGTGGTGGCGGGTACGCGGTCGTTGATGTCGTGCCTCGCGCCTGGACCCATCTGACCGCCATTGCCGCGCATCGCCCGATCCCGCTCGCGGCCGAGGTGCCCCAGGTCTGGCGGGACCATGTGGAGCTGATCAGTGGCGAGGCCGGGCCGACCCACATGGGCGATGGTGTGGCCGAGCGGGGTCGGGTGTGGTGGCGTTCGTGGGAAGTCGGCTATGACCCCGCCGACCCGGTGGACTTCGCGGTGATGGCCACAAGAGAGGCCGTTTTCCCCCATCATGGCCTCGACATCTGGTTCGACTAGCGGGTCGATTCTCGGCGTGTCGGCTGGACAAACACAGATCCAGTGCTTTTGAGGCTTCCCCATGAGTCACTTCTGCCCCTATCGTTACTGCTTGCACGTACGTGGTTGTCTGCCGGAGGGGAAGCCGGCGCTATGGCACGTGTAGGAGATCGAGGTGCACGATGGCTCAGGAACGCCAGCTGGCTGAAGTTCGTTTTGTCACCGTGGCAGAAGTCGCCTCGCTCATGCGCGTGTCGAAGATGACGGTGTATCGCCTGGTGCACAGTGGCGAGCTTCCGGCCGTTCGGGTCGGTCGCTCGTTCCGTGTCCCGGAGAGTGCGGTTCACGATTACCTACGTGCATCTTTCGTCGACACCGCCTGAGCAGGCATTCACGGATGGACGATGAGGGTTGGGGGGGCCCCCCCGCGGGCCCGCCCCACAAGGGGGCCCCCAACCCTCATCGTTGCCACGCCTTCATCTGTGCCACCGCAGGAACGGGTCGGCCGGACCGCGGGTTTGGGCAAGGGGAAGTGGGGGCGGTAGGCTAGCGCGGAATGTTCGGCGTGGTGCGGAGATCGTGCCTGCAACCATCGTGTCTCCAAGAGCGTGCGTCGACACGGCAGTTTGCAGCAACCCAGCACGACCCACCTATTGACGCTTGAAGGCAAAGGACACTCATGGGCTCAGTCATCAAGAAGCGCCGCAAGCGCATGGCGAAGAAGAAGCACCGCAAGCTGCTGCGCAAGACGCGCCACCAGCGTCGCAACAAGAAGTAGCGCGCACTTCATGCGGGGCCCGTCACATTGGTGGCGGGCCTTCGTGCTGCTCTGGCTAGGATCGTTCTCAAACCCTGGGGGTGGCGATACAGCGGCGGCGAGAGAAGGTGGCTCATGGCGGATGTGGTGTTGGTGACTGGCGTGTCCCGCTACCTCGGTGGTCGCTTGGCACGCCTGCTCACGGCCCAGCCTGGTGTCAAGCGTGTCGTCGGTGTCGATGTCATCCCGCCGCTGGACGACATCGGAAGTGCTGAGTTCGTCCGCGCCGACATCCGAAACCCGATGATCGCCAAGATCATCACGCAGGCTGAGGTGGACACCGTCGTCCACATGAACCTCATAGCCACGCCGTTGTCGGTGGGCGGACGGGTCTCCCAGAAGGAGATCAACGTCATCGGCACCATGCAGCTCCTCGCGGCGTGTCAAAAGGCTCCAAGCATCCGTCGCCTCGTGGTCAAGTCCTCGGCCGCCGTTTATGGCTCATCACCTCGTGACCCAGCGATGTTCACCGAGGGCATGGGTCCAAAATCATTGCCACGGATAGGTTTCGGCAAAGACTCGGTCGAGGTTGAGGGATATGTCCGGGGTTTCTCGCGGCGCCGCGCAGATGTTGAGATCTCGATGCTGCGTCTGGCCAACATCGTCGGACCCGGCATCAGGACCAGCTTGACGGACTATTTCCGGCTGCCGGTCATCCCGACGCCGTTCGGATACGACGCCCGCCTCCAGCTGGTCCATGAGAACGACGCCCTGCAAGCACTGCTGCTCGCGACCGTGGGACCTCCCGTCGGCATCGTCAATGTGTCTGGCGACGGCGTCATCACGGTGCAGCAGGCCGTTCGGATGACCGGGCGGCCCTCCATCCCGGTGCCGCTGTCTGCCGGCGGGATCCTGGGACAGCTGGCCAAGCGCGCGGGGCTTGCGGACTTCTCGCAGGACCAGATGCGCTTCCTCGCATGGGGCCGGGGCATGGACACCACCAGGATGCGTGAGGTGCTCTGTCTCGAGCCTGAGTTCACGACCCGCGAGGCGTTCGAGGACTTCCTCTCCAGTGTGGGGGCAGGTCTGCCGGGTGGGGCTGCCATCGGCGCAGCCCTCAGTGGGCTGGCCGGATCGGCGGTCAACGTCCTCGGTCATGCGCTGACTCCAGGAAGGAACGGCTGATGGTCGATCCCAAGATCCTCCCGACGGGCGGGTCCGCAGCCAAGAAGCAGCCGGGTCGTCGTTCTGGCGCGGACGCCCTGGCCGCGGGGGCTGCGCGAGCGTCCGGCGAGCGGGCCAAGCGACGTCGGACACCCTTGCTCGTGGACCCCTCAGACGCGGATCCCACAGATCTCGACCACTCCGCCGACGGGATGCGGTCACGCCCTGCGCTCAGCTCGGTCGGCGGCAGCGGCGGCGGTGCGGTCCGCGCCCACCGCCCGCGACCGGTGCCCACGTCGCGTCCACTCCCGACGGCCAAGGCGACGCGCGGCTCCGGCACCTACCCCCAACAAGAGCCCCGACGTCCCAAGAGATCGGCTTTCACAACTGTCGCAGTGACGCCCCCCTCTGCCGATAGGTCCGCCTCTACTGGTGGGTCCCGGTCCGCGAGAGTCTCCGGAGCGTCGGCTGGCCCCGCCTCCGCCCCGCTGTCTCACACCAAGGCTGGCTCTGGTCTGGACGAGCTGCTCAGGATGGCGATCGCCACCATGCGGAGCGCGGCCGAGGTAGCAGGACTCTCGGGCGATGATGTTGAACGTCGCGTCGCCGCGACGCTGGCCTTTGTCCGTCGGCGTCTCACCGGTGACTTCACCGTCGATGAGTACGGCTTCGACGAGGACTTCACCGAGCACATCTACCTTCCGCTGCTGCGGCCGTTGTACAAGTCGTGGTTCCGCGTGGAGGTGCGCGGCATCGAGAACATCCCGAGCACCGGCGGTGCGCTGATCGTGGCGAACCATTCCGGCACCGTGGCGTTCGACGCTCTGATGACGCAACTGGCGGTGCATGATGAGCACCCGGCTCGGCGTCACCTGCGCATGCTCGCGGCGGACCTGGTCTTCCAAGCCCCGTTCATCGGCGAGATCGGGCGCAAAAGCGGGTCCACCTTGGCCGCAAACCCCGATGCCGAGCGGTTGCTGGCGTCCGGCGAGCTTGCCGGCGTGTGGCCCGAGGGCTTCAAAGGCGTCGGCAAGCCCTTCAGCGAGCGCTACAAGCTTCAACGGTTCGGCCGGGGCGGGTTCGTCTCGGCGGCGTTGCGGACCGGTGCGCCGATCGTGCCCTGCTCCATTGTGGGCGCTGAAGAGATCTATCCGATCCTCGGCAACCTCAAGAGCCTCGCCCGGCTGACCGGCGCTCCGTATGTCCCGGTCACGCCGACTTTCCCCCTGTTGGGGCCGCTCGGGCTGATCCCCCTGCCGAGCAAGTGGATCATCGAGTTTGGCGCGCCGGTGGACACCGCTGTTCTGGGCCCCCAGGCGGCCGACGACCCGATGCTGGTGTTCGACCTCACCGACCAGGTCCGCGAGACGATCCAGCAGACGCTCTACGCATTGCTCATGCAGCGCAGGTCCGTCTTCTTCTAGGCGCCGCGCGGCTTCTCACCCTCGCTTGCTTCGCACGGTCGCTCAGTGACCGTACGGTGGTGACCGTGATCGACTCCGCCGCACCGAGGATCGTTCTGATCTCCAAGCCGGGCTGCCACCTGTGCGACCCCGTACGCGAGGTGATCAGTCGCGTGGCGAGGGACCTGGGCGTGTCCTGGACGGAGCGCTCGATCCTTGATGACCCCGAGCTGGATGCCGCGTACTCGGAGCAGATTCCGGTGACCCTCGTGGACGGCACGCAGCATGACTACTGGCGCATCGATGAGTCCCGCCTGCGTGCGGCGCTCGCAGAGCCCAGGGCGGCGGACGGTCCCAGCGTGTAGCCGGCCACGCCGGCGGATGGTTATGTCGGCGGACGGCCACATCGGAGCGAACTGCGGTGAGCGTCACATATCAGGTATCTGGCGTGGTCCGCGACTTTGTGCGTGCGTTCACAAACATCTAGAGTCGGGGGTGACCCACGCGCTCCAGCCCCTCCGTGCTATGAGGGGCGCAATCCGAGAAGAGCCGATGCCTCCGTGATCGCGGACCCAGCAGCCCGTCGAGACGTACCCGACGCCACAGTTGCTCGGCTGCCGGAGTACTTGCGTGCTCTCACTGACCTCGCTGGACGCGGCGTCGCCTCCGTCTCCTCCGAAGAACTGGCCACGGTCGCCGGGGTCAGGTCGGCCAAGCTGCGCAAGGACCTCAGCCACCTGGGTTCGTACGGCGTGCGCGGGGTCGGGTACGAGGTCGAGGTGCTCGCGCATGAGATCTCGCGACAGCTGGGGCTTGCGCAGAACTGGCCCGTGGCGATCGTCGGGCTGGGCTATCTGGGTCATGCGCTTGCCACCTACTCAGGATTTGCCAACCGGGGTTATCACGTGGTCGCCCTGCTGGATCGAGACCCCGAGATCGTCGGTCAAGAGATTGCCGGGATGATCGTGGGCTCGGTCGATGACCTCGAGCAGGTCGTCACCGGGCACGGCGTCGCCATCGGTGTGATCGCCACCCCTGCCGCCTCAGCACAAGAGGTGTGTGACCGGTTCGTTGCCGTTGGTGTGCGGTCGGTCCTGAACTTTGCGCCCTGCGTGCTGTCGGTGCCTCAGGGCGTCCATGTGCGCAAGGTCGACCTGGCCACCGAGCTGCAGATCCTCGCATTCCATGAGCAGCGCAAGACCGAATCGGTTCGAGAGAGCCGCCCCCTGTTGGAGGTTTCTCCATGAGTGTTGTCGTGCTCGGCCTGTCGCACCGCTCGGCGCCCATGGCGCTGTTGGAAGCAGCGGCTCTGGACCCGGTCAACGCCGCTGCACTGGCCTCGGTCGTGTGCGGTGGCGAGAACGTCAGCGAGGCCGTCGTCCTTGCGACCTGCAACCGGGTCGAGATCTATGCGGTGGCCGAGACCTTCCACGGGGCTGTGACGGAGATCAGCGATGCTCTCGCTGCCGCCTCGGGTGTGCCACTGGCCGTGCTGCGTGAGCATCTGTACGTCCACTACGAGGACCGCGCCATCGCTCACGTGTTCTCGCTCGCCTGCGGGTTGGACTCCATGGCAGTGGGCGAGGGCCAGATCCTGGGGCAGCTGCGGGCGGCTCTTCGTGAGGCTCAGAAACGGGAGCAGGTGGGCGCCACCCTCAATACGCTGTTCCAGCAGGCGTTGCGGGTCGGAAAACGCGCTCACGCAGAGACAGGTATCGACCGCGTCAGCGTGTCGATGGTCGAGGCCGGTCTGCGGCACTCAGCCGATGTTCGCGGGCCCCTCGCCGATACCCGCGTGCTCGTTGTCGGTGCCGGATCGATGAGCAGCCTGGCCGCCACGACGATCTCCAGGCTTGGCGCGGCCGAATTGGTCATCATCAACCGAACACTGGCCAAGGCCGAGCACCTGGCGGCAGCAACAGGCGGTCGGGCTCTCCCCCTGGACGATCTTCAGCTCGCTCTGTCCCAAGCTGACCTGGTCATCTCTTGCACCGGTGCGGTTGGCCACGTGATCACGGCCGAGATCCTTTCGGCTGCAGCGCAGACGCGCACGGGTGGGCCGCAGGTGCTGATCGACCTGGCGCTGCCGCGCGATGTGGCCCCCGACGTCGCAGATCTACCTGGCGTTCATATTGTTGGCCTCGCCGAGCTGGGGGAAGCGCTGGCCTCGGACAGCACCTTCGAGCCGCACGTCAAGGCGGTCCGCGATCTTGTGGTCGGCGAGGTTGCCGCCTATCTCGCCTACCGCCGAGCCCACGAGGTCGCCCCCACCGTTGCTGCACTGCGGTCTCGGGCAGCGGATGTGGTGGCCGCAGAGCTGAGCCGCCTCGACCAGCGGCTGCCGGAGGACCTGTCGAAGAACACCCGGGCCGAGATCCAGCTCGCGGTGCACCGGGTGGTCGAGAAGCTCCTTCACACGCCGACCGTCCGCGTCAAGGAGCTCGCCGGTGACGGCAAGAGCGGCGAATACACGCAAGCCCTGAGGGAGCTCTTCGACCTCGACCCGGATGACATAGCCACCGTGTCGGCCCTTCCCGAGACGGGAGCCGTGGCGTGAACGCCATCAGCATCCGTCTGGGGACCCGACGCAGCACCCTGGCCACGACGCAGGCCGGGATGGTGGCCGACCTGCTGCGCGGGCTGGGGCACACGGTCGAGATGGTCGAGATCACGACCCTGGGCGACACCTCCACGGAGTCGCTGTCCAGCATCGGCGGCACAGGCGTCTTCGCCACAGCCATTCGCCGGGCCCTGCTCTCGGGTGAGATCGACGTCGCAGTCCACTCGCTCAAGGATCTGCCGGTGGCCCCCGAGCCCGGTCTGCGGATCGCCGCGATCCCCGTTCGCGAGGACCCCCGCGACGCCCTCGTGGCGCGCGACGGCCTGACCCTGGGTGAGCTTCCCGCCGGATCAGTGGTGGGCACCGGTTCCCCGCGCCGGGTGGCTCAGCTGACGGCGCTCGGGCTGGGCCTCCGCGTGGCTGACCTGCGTGGCAACGTCGACACCCGGATCTCGTTGGTGCACAACGGTTCGCTCGATGCCGTCCTGCTGGCGTGTTCCGGGTTGTCACGCCTCGGCAGGCTGGATGTGGTCACCGAGACCATCGACCCTTTGCAGATGCTCCCGGCTCCCGGGCAAGGGGCCCTCGCCATCGAGTGCCGCGAGGATCGCCCAGACGTGATCGAGGCCTTGGTGCCTCTGGACGACGCAGACACTCGCGCCTGCGTGACTGCAGAACGCGCCCTTCTCCAGGCCCTCGAGGCCGGCTGCACGGCGCCCGTCGGCGCTCTGGCCGAGGTGGTGGAGAGCGAGCACGGCACCGAGCTGTTCCTGCGCGCTTTCGCCGGCAGGGAGGACGCGAGCATCGACCTGCGCCGTTCCGGAGTCGGCTCGCTGGCTGAGCCGGAACGCCTTGGCCGCGACCTTGCGGCCGTGCTGCTGGCCGACGGGGCCGTCGGGATTGCCGGACTCAGATCCGAGAGATTGACGGGCGGTGATGGTCCGCTGGACCAACCGCCTGACCAACGGGAGGCCAGCGCATCCGAGGATGCGCTTGCCGCCGAGACCGCCCAGCCGGCTGGATCGCAGTCGGCTGCTTCCCATCCAGACAGATCCGCTTCGGAGAGTGTCTCGTGAGCTCAACGCGTTCGTTCCTCAAGTCCGAGTCAACGCAGGCGAAGTCAACGCAGGCGAAGTCAACGCAGGCAACGGGGTCGCGGCCGCCAAAGGCGGCCCGCCAGCCCGCTCGCGTTGCCTTCGTGGGGGCCGGTCCTGGTGACCCCGGCCTGGTGACTCTGCGCGCTGCGGAGTACCTCGCCGAAGCTGATGTCGTCATCATCGACCAGGTCAGCCGCGAGGAGTTCGTGGCACGATACGCCCGTCCCGATGTGGTCATCATCGATGCCGGACACGGCGAGCAGGGTCAGCCGCTGACGCACGCCTCGCGCGCAAAACTGCTGGTCAAGGCGGCCAAAGCGGCCGGCACGGCCAGTGGCAACGGCTTGGTGGTCCGACTCATGGACGGTGACCCCGCGATGTTCAACGGTCTGTCCGAAGAGGCGATCGCGTGCCGCAAGGCCGGGATCGCGTTCGAGGTCGTGCCCGGAGTCAGCGCCATCTGTGCCGTCCCCACCTACGCCGGTGTCCCGCTGACATCCGCAGCCTCACCGACGTTGCATGTCATCAGCGGCGGCACCAAGGTCGACTGGTCCTGCTCGATCGCTGACAACGTCACCGTGGTCGTGCTCGGCACGCCTGAGTCGCTCAGCAAGGCGCTCGGGGATCTGCTCGCTGCAGGTCGTGACCCGGCCACGCCGGTGGCCATCACCGAGCGTGGAACGACCATCACCCAACGCACCCACACCACCACGCTGGGGCAGGTTGTGGCCCTGATGGCATCAGCCAAGGTCGAGTTCCCGTCGCTTGCCGTGGTGGGGTCGACCGTGGAGCTGCGTGAACAGCTCTCGTGGTTCGAGACCAAGCCGCTGTTCGGCTGGAACATCCTCGTTCCACGCACCCGGGATCAGGCCGGGTCGATGACTGCACGGCTTGCGTCCTACGGCGCGACGAGCGACATCGTCCCCACGATCAGCGTCGAGCCGCCTCGCACGCCACAGCAGATGGAACGCGCGATCAAGGGTCTGGTCACCGGACGCTACGAGTGGATCGGGTTCACCTCCGTCAACGCCGTTCGAGCCGTCCGTGAGAAGTTCGAAGAGTTCGGCCTCGACGCCCGTGCCTTCGCCGGGCTTCGGATCGCTGCTGTGGGCGGTGTGACAGCCGATGCTCTGCGCGAGTGGGGCCTTGAGCCTGATCTGGTCCCGTCCGGGGAGCAGTCCGCGCGCGGCCTGCTCGACGAGTGGCCACCCTTCGACGAGGTTCTTGACCCGATCAACCGCGTCTTCCTCCCGCGCGCTGATATCGCCACCGACACGCTGGTCGCCGGTCTGCAGGACATGGGCTGGGAGGTGGACGACGTCACGGCCTACCGCACGGTCAGGGCGGCACCGCCGGCTGCGTCAGTCCGTGAGGCGATCAAGACCGGCAAGTTCGACGCGGTCCTGTTCACCTCGTCGTCGACCGTCCGCAACCTGGTCGGCATCGCGGGCAAGCCGCATACCTCGACCGTCGTCGCGTGCATCGGCCCGGCAACCGCCAAGACCGCTGAAGAGCACGGCCTCCGGGTCGACGTGCTTGCTCCTGAGGCGTCAGCCGAGGCGCTGGTCGATGCCCTGGCGGAGTATGGCGTGGGTCTGGCAACCACCGCTGCCGAGGCCGGAGAGAGCGTTGTGCGTCCGAGTGCCCGCAAGGTCTCGGCCCGACGGAAGGCGAAGTAGTGAGCTTCCCGACCCAGAGGCCGCGTCGTCTCCGCCAGACCGCCGCGGTGCGCGCACTGGTGGCACAGACACGGCTGCACCCTTCCGATCTCATACTGCCGGTGTTCGTCCGCGAGGGCGCAACCGAGGCGCAGCCCATCACGTCGATGCCGGGCGTCGTCCAGCACTCCTTGGACTCACTCGTTGCGGTGGCACATCAGGCGGTCGAGGCGGGCCTCGGCGGGCTGATGATCTTTGGTGTGCCGACCACCCGCGACGCGGTCGGTTCGGGCGCGGTCGACCCTGAGGGCATCCTCAACGTGGGAGTTCGCAGGGTTCGCGATGCGGTCGGAGACGACCTCGTCGTCATGGCTGACCTGTGTCTGGACGAGTTCACCGACCATGGTCACTGCGGGTTGGTCGACAACGCAGGACGCGTCGACAATGACGCCACTCTCGAGCAGTATGCCGCGGTGGCCCTCGCGCAAGCCCGTGCCGGCGCGCACGTCCTGGGTTTGAGCGGGATGATGGACGGTCAGGTCGGTTTCGTTCGGAAAGCGTTGGACGACAACGGTTTCCAGGACACGATCATCCTGGCCTATGCCGCCAAGTACGCCTCAGGGTTCTACGGCCCGTTCCGCGAGGCGGTTGAGTCCACCCTGCAAGGCAACCGGGCGACATACCAGCAGGATCCGGCCAACGCGACCGAGTCCTTGCTCGAGGTCGAGCTCGACGTCGCCGAGGGTGCGGACATCGTCATGGTGAAGCCGGCGCTGCCCTACCTCGACATCGTGTCGGCCGTGGCGCAGATGTCGCCGGTGCCGGTGGCGGCCTACCAGGTCTCGGGGGAGTACGCCCAGATCGAGGCCGCTGCGGCTCAGGGCTGGATCGACCGCGAGCGCGTGATGATGGAGTCGCTGACCTCGATCCGGCGGGCCGGTGCCCAGATCATCCTGACCTACTACGCCCTTGAGGCCGCTCAGCTCTTACGCTGACCTGCCGACCGGCCAATGCCCCCTTCAGTTCATGGTCTTGTTGCGCCGAAACCACCGAAGTGGGCGCTCACGTGGCTCGATTCGGTGGTTTCAGCGCAACAAGGGGTAGTGGTGAGGGCCGGAGATGGCCGTTGAAACGTCCGAAGTCACCGCGCTGGCGCGCGCGTTCGACCCGCTCAGCCACCGTTTGGGGATCTCGAGACATGTCTTCGACGTCCCAGCGAACGAACTCGAGCCCGCAGTCGCGGATACGGTCCTCACGCACCTTCTCCGCCAGGACGACGCGGGCTGCGGCCTCACCGCTGGCTCCGTCGGGATCGAACTGGCCCAAGTACTTGCCTGAGCCGTCGGCCTCGGCCACGACCCCTTCATCGAGCCAGAGGCCGTCGACACGGCCCAGGAACCGCCCGTGCAGGTCGTACACCGTCACCTGAGGCTCTGGGGGTTCGATCCCCAGCTGCCAGAGTCGAGCGAATGACCATGACTCGAACCAGTTTTCGCGTCGGCCGTCCAGGATTGGCAGGGCTCGGTCAGCGTTAGTGATGAAGGGCCAGCCGCGTTGCTGGGTGCGCATCAGCTCCAACGACGCCGGCGAGACCCGATGTGCGCGCAGGGCCGCATCCCCGATTGCAACTGCGTCGGGGAGGGGCAGCTCACGCAGGCAGTCGACAACCGTCCGGTCGACTGATGTCACGGTGAGCCCCGAGATGTGGTCGATGTCCGCCTGGGGCAGCCCCGCTGGTTCGAGTCGAAGCAAGGTCCGTGGCGTCGCGGTTCGAGTCGAACCGTTGGTGGTCAAGGCCACCCAGCCGGGGAGATGCCAGGGGATCGGAAGGCCGTGCAGGAGCGCGGCGCTGTGATGGCTCACGACTGCTTGTGGCTGGCGACGAACGGCTGCTTCCACTAGCAAGAGGTGACGGTCCCTGCGGCTTGACGGAAGCCATCGGGACTTCGCGACGAATACGCCGCGACCCAGACGGCTGAGTGTGGTCACCTGATCTGGCCCCACTTCGGCCGATTATCTTCATGAATGTTGGCCCCAGGGTGGTGGTGATGCTGCTGGCGGGTGGGGCGGTGTGTCGTCACGAATTTTGGCCCCACC
>JABBOX010000122.1 GCA_012927555.1 Phycicoccus sp. | reverse complement strand
CACGGCGGCCGGGCGATGGCGGAGCCCCGGCCCCGTCGGCTCGTCGAACCCCACGACATCGCGGTATGCCGTGGCGTCGGGTTCCAGCGCCGCGCGGGCTGCGCCGGCCCCGTGCACGGGCCAGGTCCACTCACCGTCGACGGTGACCAGGCGGACGCCGGCGGACTCGAGCCAGCGCAGTATCTTCTCGGTCTCCTCCGCAGAGGCGGAGGGCGCCGGTCCCGGCACGGGCTCAACGTTCTCTGCGCTTGCCCCCAGCGCCTCGACATAGGGGCGAGGGTCAGCGCCCGGGGGTGACACCGCGGTGCCCGCCAGCCTGCCGAACCGAACGCAGATGATCTCCCAACCACCCTTGAGGGCCGGGCGTGCCGCGACGATCTCAGCGCTGTTGGCCAGGGGCGCGATGCGTTGGGACCGTGCCGCGGCCCGCACCAGGTGCAGCATCCGGTCACGTACCGCGCCGGCGTCCTCGTAGCGCTCCTCGCCCGAGAAGCCGCTCATCCGTTGGCACAGGGCGCCGACGACCCCGCGGGAGTCACCCGCGATCATCTGGGCGGCTTGCTCGACGACCACGGCGTAGTCCTCGACACTCTCGTTGCCCATGCACGGCCCGCCACAGCGCCCCATCTCGGCGAGCGCACAGCCAACGGATCGGCCGCTGGCCGGCAGCCGTTTGGTGCACTGACGCAGCGGAAGCACTTCGTGGACAGCGGCGATGGCTGACTCGGCGCCGAGGTGTGAGCTGAAGGGACCGAAGTATCGGGCGCCGTCGGCGATAACTTTGCGGACGATGCTCAGCCGCGGAAAGGGCTCGACCGTGAGCTTGACCCACGGCGCCCTCTCTGGGTTCTTGGATCGGCGGTTGTAACGCGGTTTGTGCTGCGCGATCAGGCGGAGCTCGCGGACCTGTGCCTCCAAGGTGGTCTCACAGACGACCGGGGTCACGCAGGCCGCGACTCCGACCATCTCGGCCATCCTGGTGCGCTGTTCCGAGGCCGTGAAGTAGGTGCGGACCCGGCGCCGGATGTCTTGGGACGTGCCCACATAGAGGACGTGTCCCTGGCTGTCCTTGAACATGTAGACGCCCGGGGCGGCGGGCAGGCCCTCGGCCAGATGACGCTTGCGGCGCTGGGCCGAGGTAACCCGCGAAGAGAACGTGCTGAGCTCTTCGAGAGTCACGACGCCGAGGCTGCCCACGCGGGAGATCAGCCCATGAAGAACGTCGACCGTTGCGCGGGCATCGTGCAGGGCGCGGTGATCCGGGGTCGTCGCGGCGCCGAACAATCGCGCCAGCGTGCCGAGCTTGCGGTTCGGTGCCTCGTCCTTGCTGACCAGCTGTCGAGCCAGATGGGCCGTGTCGACCACGTGAAAGGGGGGCCAGACGTGACCGGTGATCACGGCTGCAGCTTTGAGGAAGGAGATGTCGAAGGGCGCATTGTGAGCGACCAGCACGCTGTCGCCGGCGAACTCGAGAAAGGCGGGGAACACGCTGCCGATTCGTGGCGAGTCGGCGACCATCTGGTTGGTGATGCCGGTCAGGACCGAGATGAAGGCGGGGATCGGCTCGGCCGGGTTGACCAGCGTCTGGAACTCACCGATCACCTCGCCACCACGGATCTTGACCGCGCCGACCTCGGTGATGTGCGCGCCTGCGGGACTGCCACCCGTCGTCTCGAGGTCGACGACGACAAAGGTGACCTCGGACAGAGGTGTGCCGAGCTCGTCGAGCGTGCCCTGCAGTCCCTTCATGTCACGGAACGTTAGGTGCTACCGCTGACAAGCCCCGACAGGCGCGCTGCCGCGGGCAGGCAATGGGCGCGTGGAGAAGGTGGTCCGGAGGGCTGTCAGACCGTCGCCCTAGCGTTCGTCACACGGTGCGGCACCCAGGCGGGTCCGCCCACGAGCTGGATCAGGAGGCCCAGTGATGATCGTCGACTGCAACACATGTCCGGTACGCGCCCATCGGTGTGACGACTGCGTGGTCTCGGTGCTGCTTGCGCCCGGCGCTGTTGAGCTACCGCTCGACGGCGCGGAGCGCAGGGTGGTGTCGATGTTCGTTCGTGCCGGGATGGCCAGCGCTGATACCGCGGCACGTCTCTGCGCGCGACACGAGCTCATGCCCCCCATGTCACCGATGGAGCACTGGGGTTCTGCCAACGCCGTCGGCTGAGGTTCTGCCAACGCCGTCGGCTGAGCCAAGCACCGACATGCCGCGCGCAGAAGCCAGACGCCGCGCGCAGCGTCCCAACTACGATGGCATGGTGACCAAGGGCAGGCGTATCGCCGCGATTGCGCTCTGCGTCGGCCTCGTCGCCGCCGTCGCGGGACAGCTGAGCGGCAACCTTGATCTGCGCCTCGGCAACGGCCGGGTGCCACACGTCGTCCCCTTTGCGTTGCCTGGCAACGACATCACCGACCGAGCCGCGTCATCGGTGCCGAAGGTGGACGAGCAGAACGCCCGTATGGCGGCCGCCCAGGATCTGCTGTCCGCCCGCGCAGCGGCCGTGAAGTCCCGGAACAAGAGCGCGTGGATGGCCACGGTGGATGTTCCCGCCTCGGCGTTTCGAGGGCGTCAGTCCACGGTCTTCGACAATCTCCTCAAGCTGCCACTCGGCGAGTTCTCCTATGGCGCCGCAGGTCTGGCTCCGCCCCTCGCCGAGGAGCGCGCCCAGGCTTTGGGGCCCAAGGCCTGGGTGTTCAAGGCCCCGGGGACGTACTCGCTGGCCGGGTACGACCGCGCTCCACGCTCTTTCGACGCCACCTACACGCTGGTGCAACGAGCCGGCGGTTGGCGCATCGCGGACGACACCGACACCGGTGGCGTCGCCGCCATGCAGGTGTGGGACCTGCCACACATGAAGGTGATCAAGGGCCGGTCCGGCATCGTGGTCGGCAACGCCCCCGAGACCCGGATGCGCGACTACAGCACGACCGTCGATGCGGCTGTTCGCCGGGTCACTGGGGTGTGGGGCAAGGACTGGAACGCTCACGTGGTGATCGTGACGCCGTCCACCACGAAGGAGTTCGCGGGTCTGCTGTTCCGTTCCTCCGACAAGGGGCTCGATCAGGTGGCAGCGATCACCCAGGGTGTGATCGACCCGGGCCAGCGGGCGCAGGGGGACCGGGTTGTCATCAATCCCAAGGCATTCACGGCCTTGCAGCCCATCGGACGGCGCGTGGTCATCACCCACGAGGTGACCCACGTCGCAGCCCGTTCCTCCACGATCCGGTCGGTGCCGATCTGGTTGTCCGAAGGAATGGCCGACTACGTGGGGTACTCCGGTCTCGACCTTCCGCGTGCACGCGTGGCTGCCGATCTGCTCGTGCTCGTGCGTCAGGGCAAGGGCCCCAAGGTGCTGCCCACCGAGGCCGATTTCGATCCGGCGAAGACAACGATTGCGCCGTTCTACTCCGCGTCCTGGCTTGCGGTGTGTCACCTGGTCGATCTCTACGGTCAGGCAAAAGTCGTCGCGTTCTACCGCTCGGTGGCTGGCGGACTCAGCACTGACAAGACGGTGGGGCTCGACCCCGGTGCCATCGCCGCAAAGGCGTTCCCAGCCAGCTTTGGGGTCACCCAGGCGCAGTTCGTCACTGGCTGGAAGCGATATATGACGACCCTTGCGCGTGCCTAGACGTCCATAGGCGTGGTCAGGCGTGGTCAGGCGTGGACCGGCATGAGGCCCTCGCGTGTGAGTGGCCGGACGGTTACTCCTTGGGGCCGGCGTACAAGGCTTCGACGTCGGGCGCATAGTCCTTCATCACGGCGTTGCGCTTGAGCTTGAGCGAGGGAGTCAGATAGCCGTTGTCCTCGGTGAAGTCGCCGGGAAGGACGGTGAACTTGCGAATCGACTCTGCCCTGCTCACTGCTTCGTTGGCCTTGTCGACTGCCCTCTGGATCTCCGCGCGAACGACCTCGTTGGTGCGGGCATCTTCCAGGGAAAGACCCCGGAGGCCGTTGTTCGCGGCCCACCGGGGGAGCATCTCGGCGTCAAGAGTGAGCAGCGCGCCGATGAAGGGCTTTTGGTCGCCGACCACGATGCACTGTGACA
>JABBOX010000035.1 GCA_012927555.1 Phycicoccus sp. | reverse complement strand
GCCGACGCGTGTGCGCTGCTGTTGGCGGCTCTGCATCCGCAGGCGGATCTGCGTGCGGTGACCTGCGTCGGCGGCAATACCAACGTGGACCAGGTGGTCCGAAACACCCTGACGGTCCTCGACGTCGCCGGCCGGGCCGATGTTCCTGTCGCCCGCGGCGTGGCCAGACCGCTTCTCGAACCCTCGAGCCATGCCCGGCACGTCCACGGCGATGACGGCATGGCGGACCTCGGCTGGCCCTCGTCCGACCGCCGTCCCGACGGTCGGCATGCGGTGGAACTGCTGCGGGACCTGCTGTGCGCGGCCGCAGAGGGAGGGCCGGATGGTCGAATCACGCTGGTGCCGCTGGCTCCACTGACCAACATCGCCCTGTTGCTGCGCACCTATCCAGAGGCTGCTGCCGGCTTGCGCGAGATCGTCTTCATGGGTGGCGCGGCGCACATCGGCAATGCCACCGCCTCCGCAGAGTTCAACGTGTGGCACGACCCCGAATCGGCAGCAATCGTCCTCGAAGCGGCTGCTGAGCTCGACATACCCGTCGTCATGTACGGCCTGGACGTCTTCTATGACGTGAGAGTCAGCAGTAAAGGAGCCAAGAAGCTCATCGCGGTGGGTGGGCGTGGACCGGCAGAGCTCGCCGGGCGGCTGATCGACTACCAGTGCAGTCGCTTCGGTCAGCCCGATGCGACCATCGGCGATGCGGGAGCGGTGTGCGTTGCGATCGATCGCGCAGGTGTGACCACGTCACTCCTGCCGGTCCGCGTTGAGCTGGCAGGAACCTACTCGCGCGGCCGCACGGTTGTCGACCGACGCGACTGGGCAGGGGACCTGTCCCACGACGCTTCCCTGCTTGCGCCGACAACCGTGCAGGTCGCGCTCTCGGTGGACGCCGAGCGCTACGCCGACTTGTGGTGGCGCACCGTCAACGTCGCGAGTCGCTGATGGGTCGCGTCGTCGTTGTCGGATCGCTCAATGTCGATCTGGTGACGCGCGTCGAGCGGCACCCGAAGCCGGGTGAGACCGTCGTCGGCAGTGGTCTGGAGCGCAGGGCTGGTGGCAAGGGGGCCAACCAGGCGGTTGCTGCGGTAGCGGCAGGTGCCGCAGTGGTCATGGTCGGCTGCGTTGGATCGGATGAGGCTGGATCTGCCTACGTCGCAAGGCTTTCGGCGTTGAGTATCGATGTCTCAGGCATCCGTGCGCAGCCTGACTGCGTCACGGGCCATGCACTCGTGACGGTCGACGAGACCGGCGAGAACTCGATCGTCATCGTCGCCGGCGCCAACGCCGCCGTAACGGTTGGTGATCTTGGCGTCCTGGACTCTGTGGGCCCTGGTGACGTCGTGCTGTTGCAGCTCGAGGTACCTCTCCACGTCGTCGCAGCCGCCGCGCGCCGCGCGTCCAACAGGGGTGCCAGGGTCGTGCTGAACCTGGCGCCGTATGCCGCGTTGCCACCCGACGTCGTCGCCCTCGCCGACCCCCTGGTGGTCAACGAGCACGAAGCCCTGATGCTGGCCGACTCCGAGGCAATGCCAGCGTCATTGGTCGTGACTTTCGGTGCGGCGGGCGCAGCGTGGGATGGTGACCAGCTGACCGGCCCCGTCGTCGAAGAGTCCGAGGTGCTCGACACCACGGGGGCGGGTGACGCGTTCTGCGGAGCGCTGAGTGCGGCGTTGGTTGCTGGAGCCGGACGGCGTGAGGCTTTGCAGGCTGCCCTGAGTGCCGGCGCTGAGGCAGTCGGGCATGTGGGGGCGCAGCGCGATCCCTGGCTGTGAGTCACTCACTCCCAGGGTCTGGGTGTTGTGGGAGGATCGCCAGCGTGAATCCGTCGACGGCTTTGGCCACGGTTGTGGTGGATGAGCTGGTGCGCGCTGGAGTCCGCGAGGCCGTCCTCTGTCCAGGTTCCCGTTCCGCCCCGTTCGCCTACGCACTGCAGGACGCTGACCGGGCAGGCCGTCTGCGCCTTCACGTCCGCGTCGACGAGCGCTCTGCAGCGTTCCTTGCTCTGGGTCTGGCCAAGCTCACGCGCTGTCCTGTGCCCGTGTTCACGACGTCAGGCACTGCGGTCGCCAACCTCCACCCTGCTGTCCTTGAGGCCAGCCACGCGGCAGTGCCACTCATCATCATCACCTCAGACCGCCCGCCAGAGCTGCAGGGGACCGGCGCGAGCCAGACGACTGACCAGAGCGGCTTCTTCGGCACTGCCGTCCGCATGTTCCATCAATGTGGGGCGCCAGAGATTCGCGGCGGCCAGAATGCCGTGTGGCGATCTGTCGTGGACCGTCTCTGCGCCGCGGCGACAGGCACGGGAAGAGGGGACGCCGGTCCGGTGCATCTCAACGTGCCGCTGCGGGAGCCGTTGGTCCCCGATGTGCCAGTGCCAGACGCTGACGTGGCTCCTGTGGCCGAATGGCCCGAATGCCTTGATGGCCGTGCCGAAGGCGCCCCGTGGGTCAGAGTGCAACTCTTGCGTGGCAAGGGCGAACCTCTTGCAGTCGTTCCCAAAACCCTTGTGCTGCTTGGTGATCTGCCCGACCCGTCCGTGTCCGTCCGGGTGTTGGAGCTGGTTGCGGCTTCGGGGTGGCCTGTCATCGCTGAGCCGTTCGGTGCACACGAACGCAGCGCCCCGGTTCCGCATGGCCCGCTGCTGCTCACCACCGGTGAGTGGTTGTCGCGGCATCTGCCTGACAGGGTGCTCGTCGTGGGGCGGATCACGCTCTCGCGCGCAGTGAGCGAGCTGTTGCGCAACCCCGCCGTGGCAGTGGAGATCGTCGCTACGCAGTCGAGCTGGCCGGATCCCTCGCACGTTGCGTCGGTCATCCATCCGTTCGAGGCGTTGGGTGCGTCGATCATCAATGGCCGTCAGGTCGACGAGCAGTGGGCGCGGGACTGGTTCCATGCCGGCGAGCTGGTCGCCACAGCAGCCGAGGCCGTTATCGCCCAGTCGTGGCCCAGCGGGCTGGCGATTGCGGCTGCGGTCCTTGCCGAGCTGCCCACGGACGCAACGCTGTTCGTCGGATCATCCAACTCGGTCCGCGACGTCGACCTGGCGTTGTCTCCGTCACTGAGAAGCGCACCGCTCACGATCGTGGCCAGCCGCGGACTGGCTGGCATCGACGGCTGTGTGTCGACCGCCGTCGGTATCGCGCTCGCGCAGCCCGGGCTACCGGCATACGCGCTCATGGGCGACCTGACTTTCCTCCACGACTGCAACGGCTTGCTCATTGGTCCACGCGAGCCGCAACCCAACCTCACCATCGTCGTCACCAACGACGACGGAGGCGGCATCTTCACACTGTTGGAGCCCGGGGAGCCAAGCAGGGCAACAGATTTCGAGCGTGTCTTCGGCACACCGACGGGTGCCTCGATCGTTGATATCTGCCGTGCTCATGGAGTTGAACACGTTCTGGCCACAAGCGCGACGGACCTCAGCACCATCGTGGGACAGCGCCCCGACGGACTCCGCGTCGTTGAGGTGCGGGTCGACCGTTCGGTGCACCGCGACCTTCACGCCAGCCTGAGGGCCGCCACGGCGAACGCGTTGCGCTAGCCGCCAGCCCGTCCGTAGACAGCTTGCTCTAGAACTGGGTGGCTCCCACGGGCTCGCGGTCGGAGCTCATGGCCCGTGATAGCCGGCGCAGCGTCCCGGGCTTCAGCTCGGTGACCCGACCTTGGTGCGCCTGTGCGGCGATGCTTCGGGATCCCAGGTAGGCGGCGCCCAGCGCCTGGACCGGCAGTCGCACGTCGGCCTCGTCCCCGGTGGGCTGGCAGGTCGCCACGCCCTGATCATCAACGCTCAGACGCCATGCGCGCTGGTTCCAGGGGCAGACGGGGTCCACAACGTCCAGAACGACATCGCAGGCACTCGAGTAGCCGCGCGCGGTCAGCGCCGCCCTGACGTCGATCAGCCGCAGCCACAACGAGTCGACCGTTGTCGGCTCTTCGGACTTAACAGGGCAACTCGGGTCGAGGGCGCTGACGTAGGACGCCCGTGACCTCGTGATCATGGCTGTTGTCAAAGACAGTTTCTGATCAAAATGAGGCCACGGGCTTGCT
>JABBOX010000216.1 GCA_012927555.1 Phycicoccus sp. | reverse complement strand
GTGGTGGCTTTGGTGTGGAAGACCGACGCGAGGGTCCCGGCGGCTCGGGTCAGGTTGAACGCGATCGCGGCCAGCACCAGCCATGCGCTGTTGGCGGCGAAGGATCCTGAGGTTATCTGGAGTCGTCCCACTGATGTCCACGACGTAGGTGACGAGGGTTGTTGCCCCAGCGGATCGCGTGGTGGATGCGGTTATCTTGCGTCGTCCATCACGACGACGGAGGGTTGCCGATGCGGGTTCAACGCGTTCTCATGCCGGGTTCAGGAGCAGAGTCATGGACGGTGCTCGATGACGAGCATTCTCTGGTCGAGCCGGTCGAGCGGTTCCTGGGGTACTTGGCTTCGATCGAGCGGTCACCGAACACGATCAAGGCGTACGCGCACGATCTGAAGGACTGGTTCGTCTACCTGGGCGGTGTCGGCCTGGACTGGCGGGAAGTGAGCCTCGAGGACGTCGCCGGTTTCGTGGGGTGGCTGCGTTTGCCGCCGGCGGCTCGCGATGGGAGAGTCGCGGTCCTGCCGACGGTGGAGCACCACTGCAGCGAGTCGAGTGTGAACCGAAAGCTCGCGGCTTTGACGTCTTTTTGTGAGTTCCACGCCCGGCACGGGGTGGCACTGGCAGGCCTGCTGGTGGGCTTGACGCCTCCGGGTAAGGGCCGGTCCTCGGCGGCGTCCTACAAACCGTTTCTGCATCACGTGACGAAGAGCCATCCGCAGCGTCGGCGAACAATCAAACTGGCCGCGTCTCCGCCTCGCGCGCAGGTACTGACCGCTGAGCAGGTTCAGGCCATCCTGGACGCCTGCGTGCACCTGCGTGATCGGCTGCTGTTCGCGCTTCTGCTGGACACCGGGGTCCGCATTGGGGAAGCCCTCGGGTTACGGCACGAGGACCTGGATATCGCCGAGCGGCAGGTCACCGTCACGCCGCGGGAGAATGCTAACGGTGCTCGCGTCAAGTCGGGCCGGTCGCGGGTGATCCCGACCAGCGCCGAGCTGATGCGGCTGTATGCCGACTACCTCAATCTTGAGTACGGCGTGTTGGACTCCGACTACGTGTTCGTCAACTTATGGGGGCATCCGCAGGGTCACCCGCTGTCGTACCCGGCGGTCTATGACCTGGTGGGCCGGCTGCGGCAGCGAACGGGAATCACGTTCGCGCCACACATGTTTCGTCATACCTACGCGACCTGGCTACTGCGTAGGAACGCTGGAATGGAGAGCGTGAAGGAGTTACTGGGCCACGCCTCGATCACCACGACGGTCGATACGTACGGCCACCTGAGCGTGCAGGACGCACGCGCCACGTTGGAGGCTGCGGGCTGGTTCACCGGCAAGGAGGTGCAGTGGTGAGCGCCTTGGTGCAGCGGTCGGCACCTGCTGGGCTGTTGGAGAAGCTGATGGCCCATGTGCGCGCTGAGTTCCGCGTCGGGATGTACGTTGCTGACCCCGACGACCTGGTGTTGGGCCGCCGGCCTTGCATGGTTGCTGGCTGCGACCGCTCACGCACCGCGTTCGGGCTGTGCAGCGGGCACGACCAGCGCTGGCGGACCCGGGGGTGTCCTGACCTGGCGGAGTTCAGTGCAGATCCCGGACCGGCGGTCAACGGGCGCCGCGAGCTGACCCACTGCACCGTGCCCGGATGCCGTTACGGCAGTAGTGGTTTCGGGTTGTGCACGCGTCACCGCCTTGTTTGGCTGCGGGAGGGCCAGCCCGACCCGAAGCCCTGGGCCGCCCAGGCCCCAATCGTCGGTCCGTCGACCATCGCCGAATGCTTGCTGCCGTTTTGCAGCGTGTGGACCGAGAATGCCACGCACCAGTTCTGTAAGTCTCACGAAACCCGGTGGGCTCAGCTGGGCCGCCCCGACGCCGAGGAGTACATCGCGCACTGCCTGCGCAGCGGCAAGGCTCGGATCGACTTTCGAGGCATGGCGCCGCAGCTCACCCTCGAGCTGCAGTACGCCGTCCAGTGCCGCCACGACCAAGCCACGATCACTGCACCACCACCGGTCGTGGCCTGGACGATCGCCCTGGCCCGGCGCGCTGAAGTGTCCTCGCTGCTGGATCTCCCACCCCAGGGGTGGCACGAGCTGGCGGGCAGTAAACAGGGGATGTACCAGCGGTTCCTTGAGTACGCCCGCGACGCCGTCGAGACGTTGCATGAAGGCACCAGCTGGGAGGTGGAGTATCCCCGTGACGTGTGGCGCCTGCACCGGCTACCCGGCCTGACGCTCAACGCTGGTAAGCCGCCACACTCACGCATCAACTTGCGCTTCGACCGATTCACCCAGCCATGGCTGCGGACGTTGGCCAAGCGCTGGGCCCGGCTGCGGCTGAGCTCGGGGCTGACCGTATCCACGGTCCTGTGCGACATCCAGGGGTTGACCCGGTTCAGTGCCTTCCTCACCGAGGCCGCCCCGGATGTCCAGGCCCTGGCAGGCATCGATCGTGCCGTGTTGGAGCGATATCTGGCGTGGCTGATCACCTCCCCACTGGGTCATGGGGCTAGGAAGGACGCCGTCAAAGCGCCGACCACGTTCTTCCAGGCCATTCGCCAACACGGCTGGGATGACACCCTGGCGGCCACGGCGCTGTTCTTCCCCGGCGACATCCCCCCGCGCCCACCCAGGCTGACCCGCCGGCTAGCCGAGTACGTGATGGCCCAGGTTGAGGCTCCAGCGAACCTAGACCGCTGGACCACCCCCGAAGGGCGGCTGATCACCATCATCTTGATCCGATGCGGACTGCGAGCCACCGACGCCTGCACCCTGGCGTTCGACTGTCTTCTTCACGACGGACAGAACGCCCCCTACCTGCGCTACTTCAACAACAAGATGCGCCGCGAGGCCGCGGTCCCGATCGACGAGGAACTCGAAGGTGAGATCCGGGCGCAGCAACAGCGGGTCGCTGCCCGTTGGCCGCAGGAACATCGGCACCTGTTCCCTGCCATCAACGGCAACGCCGGAGGCCATCACCCCGTGACGTACTACAGCTACCGCGGCATGCTCAAGTACTGGCTGACCAGCTGCGACGTGCGTGACGAACACGGCCAACTCGCAGCATTGACGCCCCACCAGTGGCGTCACACGTTCGCCTGCAGGCTGATCAACCGGGACGTCCCGCAAGAGGTCATCAGGATCCTGCTCGACCACCAGTCGACTCAGATGACCGCGCACTACGCCCGGCTCACTGACCAGAGCGTGCGGCGGCGCTGGGAGGCGGCGACCAAGGTCAACATCAAAGGCGAGCAAGTCAGCATCGACCCCGACGGGCCGCTGGCCCAGGCACAGTGGGCGAAGACCCGCTACGGCATGGCCACTCAAACCCTGCCTCATGGCTACTGCGGCCTGCCGGTGAATAAGAGCTGCCCGCACGCCAATGCGTGCCTGACCTGTCCGGTGTTTCTGACCGGACCCGAGTTCCTGCCCGAGCTGCGCGAGCACCGCGGGCGCACCCTGACTCTCATCACCGAGGCCGAAGTAATCGGACACACCCGCGTAGCCGAGATGAACAAACACGTCCTGACCAACCTCGACAAGATGATCGATGGAATCGCCCAGGACCAGAGCGGTGAAGCCGATGCAGGCTGACAACTCCAGACACCTCATCGCGGCCGCACGACGGCGATCCGAACGAACCCGCCGGCAGGCACTGAGGGCACTGCGCCGCTTGGACGCCACGGGCACGCCGATCACCTTCGAAGCCGTCGCCCGCGAGGCCGGAGTCTCTCGATCCTGGCTGTACACCCAAGACGACCTCCGAACAGAGATCGGCCGGCTCCGCGAACGCCATCGTCCGCCCTCGCCAACACCAAGCACCCCCGACCGTCAGCGCGCCTCGACCACTTCCCTGCTGCGCAGGCTTGAGGTCGCCACCGATCGCGTCCAACGCCTCGAACAGGCAAACCGGGAGCTGCACGAGGCCCTCGCCCAAGCGCTGGGAACCACGCGGACCGCCCGCGTCCTTGGCGACGACACGAAACACGACACGCCCGAACGACGAGGCGCGAAAGTTATCGGACCGTGTTGACCCCGGACGCTTTCACGCCACGTCGAGGACACCGTCCACAACACATCGGCGCAGGTCAACGGCCCGACCGACCCGGCGGCTCAAGATAACTGATGGCAGGTTCATCAGGCCGGTGTCTTTC
>JABBOX010000207.1 GCA_012927555.1 Phycicoccus sp. | reverse complement strand
CCCTAGGTGTACTGACCACGGACGTTGGTGACAGGTTCGGGTTGGACATGACGAAGACCTCCGAGTGGAGTGGAGCTGTCTAACGGCATCCATCCCGACCTCGGAGGTCTTCATGTCCCACGGTAATGCTTCGCTGACCCCAACGGGGCGGCTGCGTCTGGCCCGCTGCGTCGTGGACGACGGTTGGCCGCTGCGGCGGGCCGCTGAACGGTTCGGGGTGTCGGTCACCACGGCCCAGCGCTGGGCCGGACGGTACCGCGTCCAGGGACAGGCGGGGATGGTTGACCGTTCCAGCCGCCCGAACCGGCGCCCGGCCCAGCTGGCGAGGCGGATCGAACATCGGATCATCGGTTTGCGGGTCTCGCGGCGGTGGGGGCCAGCACGGATCGGCTACCGGTTGCGGCTCAATCCCGCCACCGTGGGAAAGGTCCTGACCCGCTACGAGGCGCCACGGCTGGCCTGGACCGATCCGGCCACCGGATGCCGGCTGCGGGCCAAACCCAAACCTCTCCGGTATGAGCACAAGGCTCCGGGGGACCTGGTGCACGTGGACATCAAGAAGCTGGGCCGGATCCCCGACGGTGGCGGTCACCGCTTCCTGGGCCGTGCGGCCGGGGTCCGGGTCAAGAAGGGCGCCAAGCCGGGGACCGCGTACATCCACCACGCCATGGATGACCACTCCCGCCTGGTGTACTCCGAGATCCTGGCCGATGAGCGCAAGGAGACTGCGTCAGCGTTCTGGACCCGCGCCAACACCTACTTCAACGACTGCGGCATCATCGTCCTGCGGGTGCTGACAGACAACGGATCGGCATACAGGTCAAAGCTTTTCGCCGAAACCCTCGGCCAGATCACACACAAACGAACCCGCCCGTACCGGCCACAAACCAACGGCAAGGTCGAACGGTTCAACCGGACCCTGGGTGAGGAATGGGCGTACGCCCGGCTCTACCTCAGCGAAGCCGAGCGTGTGGCCGCGTACCCCGCGTTCATCCACACCTACAATCATCACCGCGGCCACACCGCACTCGGAGGCAAATCACCAGCCGACCGCGTACCTAACCTTTGTGGTCAGTACACCTAGGCTGCTAGCCTCAGCGGCGCGTCAACCTGGCAGACAGTGGTGAAGATCTAGACTGGGCCACACCCACCGGGACCTTTCAACCGGGCCTTTGGCCCCCGTAGCTCAGGGGATAGAGCGCCGCCCTCCGGAGGCGGAAGCGCAGGTTCGAATCCTGCCGGGGGCGCCAAACTCATTCACGCGCTGACCTGCGCGTTTGCGATTTGCCCTCTTGGCCGACAGGTGGACCACATCGGCGTTTGGCAACAGATTGGCAACAGCAGAAGAGGGTTCGCCAACGGCAGGGGCCATTCGTTGTGCTGCTTTGGCGGCCTCGGCGCGGGCGTTGTCGAGCGCATCGGCCACTTCGTCGAGGCGGTCGTGGAACAGGTGCCCGTAGACGTCCATCGTCATCGCGGCGCTGGAATGGCCGAGCATCTGCTGTACGACCTTGACGTCGGCACCCGAAGCGATCGCCAGGCTCGCGGCCGTGTGGCGCAGCTCGTGAGGGTGCAGCCCGGGCACGCCGATCGCCTGAGCGGCCACGTCGAACCCAGTTCGGAAGATCGAGGCACGCAACGGCCCGCCACCGCGGACGCCGGTGAAGACCAGTTCGTCGGGCCGCTTGCCTTCGATGTGAACGTGTAGTTCGGCTACGAGGAACTTCGGGATCGGCACCTGTCGGCGCTCGTGGGTCTTGGGTGTCCCCCAGACCAGCCCCCTGCCCTGAACGACCGTGACGGACTCAGCGATCATGGCGCGGCGACGGCTGAGGTCGAGCCGGCTGACGCGCAGCGCGGCCATCTCGCCGAACCGAACGCCGGTGTAGGCGAGGAACAGGACCACGAGGCGATAGGTCTCGTTTTCGCGCTCGTCGAGTCGGCGGTGCTTGCTCACTCCGGGCGGGCGTGCACAGGCCTCGGCGAGGGATTCGACCTGGGTGTGGGTGAGGTGGCGTTGCTCCTTCTTGACCGGGCGCGGGAGGTTCACCCCAGAGGCGACGTTGCGGGCGAGCCGGCCGTCCTTCACCGCCATGTCGAGGATGAGTGACAGCACCCGGTGGATCTTGCGGACGGTTGCGGGCGAGCGCTCCTTCGACAGCGCAGTGACCCATTTCTGGACATCGGCGTGGGAGACGTCGGCGAGCTTGACATGCTCCCACGTGGGCCGGATGTGCTCGCGCACGATCCCGGCGTACCGCTCGTGCGTCGAGGGCTTGAGATGGGTCTGGTTGTCGAGCCAATGGGTGGTCCAGTCGCCGACGGTGATTCGCGCGAGCACGGGGTCGACGAAGGAGCCAGTGTTCTTGCTCGACTCGACCGAAGCAAGGAAACGCTCGGCATCGACCTTGCGGTCGAAGGTCTTGTTGCGCTGCTCACCGGAGGGCGTGCGGTAGTGCGCGCGCCACGAGGCTCGCCCATCGCCACGGGGTCGTTTCTCGATGCTGGCCATGTCTCATCGTCCCTCTCGTCGCCGACAGTCGCGGGCTTCAGCGGGTGCTGTGTGGATGACTGGACTGCTTTTCGAGCCATTGGAGGACGTCGCTGCGCCAGTAGCGGACCGACCGGCCGATCCGAAAGCTTTGCGGTCCGGAGCCGAGGTGGCGCCAGTAGCGCAGTGTGGCTATGGGCACACGGACGATGTCGGCGACTTCCTGCATGCTCAACAGTTCGTCGCCTGCGTGTGGGGTCTCCAGTGATGCGCCCCGATGTGTGATGGTGCTCATGTCACTCTCCTTGTGGTCGCTCCTTCATTCCCGACGAGAACCGTGATGGGTCCCCGTGGACTCCGGAGTGTTGTGTCACCATTCTGGGCCGGGGACGTTACCGCTTTCGTTCCCCCTGGCATGTTCCCCGCAGGGGGAACGTTGGTGTTTGCGCTGGTCAGGGCACGTTCCCCCGAAAGTTGGCGAGACCTCTTGCGCAGACCCGTTTTCGGTGATTTCAGTGACGTTTGTCGGTCGCGATATCCGTAACGGGCGGTGGTGATCGACATGGTTATCTCCTGCTCCTTCCCGGAGGGGGAACGTTGGTGTTTTCGCAGGTCAGGGCACGTTCCCCCTCCAAGCCGTCGCATCCGACCATCGGACCTCAGAAGCCGATGCCCGGGCCGCCCCGGGAAGGGCGGGAGTAGCTGGGTTGATCTGGTTTGCTCTCGACGGACAGTGACTTTTGCGTGATTCACGCGGCGATTAGTTGTCTCTGCTGGTATTCGGTGACGACTTCGTGCGGTGTTCTGTAGTCGAGTCCGGAATGAAGTCTGATCCGATTGTAGAACACCTCGATGTACTCCGCAATAGCCCGACGAGCACTTTCTTGAGTCGGGAATGCGGTACGGTAGATCAGCTCGTTCTTCAAGGCGCCAAAGAAAGATTCGGCCATAGCGTTGTCCCAGCAAATACCGGTGCGGCCCATTGAGCCGACCATATTGTATTTGCTCAGGTGCTCGGCGAACTGGGCGCTCGTGTACTGGGCTCCGCGGTCGGAATGGAATACCGCACCGGGAGCCAGTTCAACGTTGGCCGCAGCCATGGTGATCGCGTCGCAGATCAGGTCGGTGCGCATGTGCTCAGCCATCGACCAGCCGACGACGGCCTTGTTGTGGCAGTCGATCACGGTGGCCAGGTAGAGCCAGCCGCTCCAGCAACGGATGTAGGTAATGTCGCCCACAAGCCTGGTTCCAGGGGCGGCCGCGGTGAAGTCCCGCTGAACATGGTCGGCGATGGCCGGCGTTGGGGCCTGCCCGGAGATGGTGGTGACCTTGTAGGCGCGTGGCTGGCAGGCGTGTAAGTCGTGCTCCTGCATCAGGTTTCGCACTAGTTCAAGACTCACGGAGGCGACCTCGGGGTCGTCGCTGTGGGTCAGGACGGCCTGGACCCTGCGCACCCCGTAGGTCCCGCGGCCGAGGGTGAACGCCGCCTTGACGTGCTCAGCGACCTTGGCCCTTCGTACAGTCCGGGCGCAGGGTTCGGCGCGGACCCAGTTGTAGAAGCCCGAGCGGGACACGTGAAGCGCCTTGCACATCGACCTCACCGGCAGCTGCTGTTCGCGGTCGTCGGCCTGCTCCGCGGCAATGAGCGCGAACTTGTCACTCACTGCTGCTCCCTGGCGAAGTAGGCGGCCGCTTTTTTCAGG
>JABBOX010000057.1 GCA_012927555.1 Phycicoccus sp. | reverse complement strand
TACACCGGAGACCCTTCCTCCCGCTCCGGCCGAGCCCATGCCTGGCCCCGATGACCCAGACAGCGTTCCCGTAGGTCAGTCCGTCTGACTGTTAGCCGGCACGGTCACTCGCCAGTACTCCCGGGACGCCGTGATGTCATGACAGGAACTGCCCCGTAACGGATCCGCTTCCGGTGACCATGCTTCGACGGCCAAGGGCAGTCTCTGATCACCGGTTGTCGTTCGCCTATCGGGGCTCATTCTCATAGCCGATGTGCGGACGCCGCTCATCAGGGTTATGCCGGTGATCCTTCATACATGCCGCTGGCCGAAGCGGACACGGCTTCAGTACGTAGAGTCGTGGACCGCTCCGTGAGCTGTTGGGCCCACTCGCCATCGCTGAGAGGCGAGTCCGGCCGGCCTCAGAGTCAATCGTTCTCCGCCGTCAGTCGATGCTGCCGCAGCCCGTGGCTCACCTCACCGGCGCGGCGCCATGCAGTCACCAATGCCCGTCTGGGCTGGTGTACCGCAGGCTCCAGTTGAAAAGCCAATGGGGCTGCCCCAGAGATCTTCCAAGAGAACGGCGAGCGTGCGACGTAGCTGGCGGGGTGGTGCGCCAGGGCTGGACGGTGTAGATGGTAAGTCGACGCCGCAACAACAGGAGGCTCAATGAGTGGCCCGGGCTGGGTCGGGGAGGCAGAGCAACGCCTGGCCGACGTGTTCACCCGCGTATCCCCCAAGGCGTTTGCCGGGCCGCCGACGTACAGAGTGACGCGGGACCCGGCGTACGAGGTCGCCGAGGCGAACCTTCGCTGGGCGATCTGGTGCGTCGAGAGTCTGTACCAGTTGCGTGACCTCATCGACCTCGACGACGCCCGCGGCGACAACGTCACCCCGCTCGGGCATCGAACGAACCCGGTCGCGATGGGGCACGTCATGTGGGCGTGTGTGACCGCGATGGGGGCGCTGGACCGGGTCGCGGCAGCGTTCGGTGCGCTGCACCTGGGTGTGAAGGCTGACGACAAGGTGCACGACTTCGCTGAACTGTACGGGCATCGCAGTGAAGTCAAGGATTGCGAACCGGTGCGTCAGTGGCTGCGAGACGTGAACGCCGACGACGCTTACGCGGATGTTCTCGGGTTGCTCCGGCACCCGATGACTCACCGGACCACACCGATGGCGCTGTACGGACGCGCCTACCTGGGCTCGTCCGCGCCGCCCACCTGGGAACAGCGACCTCCGCACCTTGACGCCCCGGAGTTCTACATCGGCACGACGCGTGACCGGTCTATCGGGGTCGTCGAGTTGCTGGCTGAGGTGACGCCGTCCGCTGAGCGACATGTCCGGGATGCGCTGGCCCTGGTGGACAGCGGCGCGGTGTTCCCGTGAGGAACTATCGGCGCCTAATGAGTGCGTTCACATGAGGCGGGGCGGGACCTCCGGGTGTCCCGCTCGCCAACGGCAACTGGTGATCACTGACTGGCCTGGCCACCGGGCCTATGGTCTTCGCAAGCGGATCGGCATGCGGTGATCGCCTACAGCCAACCGGAACGTTGCCGCACCTGGTGGGTCGGTCTTGCGCAGCAGGTCGTCTACTTACGCTACGAGGGCGTGGTAGGTGGTTCCTGCAAGCTAATGGCGTCCTGCATACGAGGCAGGAAGGTTCAGCGGGCAACGGCTTCTGCAACCTCAGTGCATCGACCACCAAATCAAGATCGGCGGGCGTGCTTATTGGCCTTTTCCTGGGCGGGCAAGTGCGGTCCCAGGGACCCGATGCTCAGTCGCTGACGTCGCTGACGTCGCTGACGTCGATGGCGCGGTGGCGTTGGTCGGCGCCGGCCTCACCGTAGGGGTAGTCCGAGACGACGGGTGCGCTCACCTCGTCGAGGCGCATGAGCTCGTCGGCGGTGAGCTTGACCGATGCGGCGCCGAGGTTGTCGGCGAGCTGGTCGGTGTTGCGCACCCCCAAGATCACCGCGGTGACCGCCTGTTGCGCCTCCAGCCAGGCAAGCGACACCTGCGCCTGGTTGACCCCCTTGGCCTTCGCGATCTGCTCGACCGTGTCGAGGATCCGCCATGTCCGTTCCTGCTTGTTGCGAGGTTCCCACGCCTCCATCCCGCGCTTCGGGTCCTCGCCCAGGCGCGTGGCTCCTACAGGGTCGGCGTCACGCTGGTACTTGCCGGTGAGCCAGCCGCCCGCCAGCGGCGACCACGGCAGCAAACCGATGTTCGCATCCTGACAGGCGGGCACGATCTCGGACTCGATCTCTCGCACCAGCAGGCTGTACTGCGGCTGGAGCGTCACAGGCGGCGTGAAGCCGTTGGCCCGCGCCAGGTGCACGGCCTTGGTGAGCTGCCAGCCGAGGAAGTTCGAGAACCCGTAGTAGGCGATCTTGCCGCTGCGCACGGCATCGTCCAGGAAGCGCAGCGTTTCCTGAAGCGGAGTCACTGCGTCCCAGGCGTGCATCTGATAGAGGTCGATCTGGTCCACACCGAGGCGCCCCCGCGACGCGTCAAGCGCGCGACCGAGGTGGCGCCGGGACGTGCCGAGGTCGTTGCGGCCATCCCCCATCGTGAAGCGACCCTTCGTGGCGATCACGACCCGCTCGCTGTCCGTGGGATGCGCGCCGAGCCAGCGCCCGATGATCTCCTCCGAGGCCCCTTTGCTGTACACGTCCGCGGTGTCGATGAGATTGCCGCCGGCCGCGACGTAGTCGCCAAGGATGGCGTGCGACGTCGCCTCGTCGGCCTCCGCGCCGAAAGTCATGGTTCCCAGAGCGAACGTCGAGACGACCGTGCCGCTATTTCCGAGGGTGCGATAGTGCATCGGGGTGTCCTTATCCATTGAACGGATCGATCGGGGGATCAACGCCAGGAGTGCTGCGGGTCATAGCCGAGCACCCGGCGAGCTTTGTCGATCGACAGCAACGTGTCGTGCTCACCAAGCTCGCGGGTGACCGGCACGTCAGGGAAGATCTCAGCCACCAGCTCTGCATTGGACCGTGACATGACCGTGTCCGCCGCGGCGATGATGAATCTGTCGAAACCCGTGGTGTCGAGCTCCAGGGCCTTGAGCACTGCCTGGGCGCCATCCCGCCCGTCGATGTAGCCCCAGAGGTTCCACTTGCGCAGGCTCGCGTCCGCGTCGAACGCCGGGAAGGCTGCGTAGTCCTCGGGATCCATCACGTTGGAGAAGCGCAGCGCGATGATCTTGAGCGTCGGGTCCCAGCGCACCAGCTCGATGGCCATCTGCTCCTCGAGGTGCTTCACCAGCGAGTACATGCTTTCCGGGCGAGCCGGGTACTCCTCGTCGACGGGGATGTATGGGGGCGGCACGTCGAACGGCAGTCCGAGAGTCGTCTCGCTCGAGGCGTACACGATGTTCCGGATGCCGGCCCGGCGAGCGGCCTGGAAGACGTTGAACGTGCTGAGGATGTTGTTGTGGAACGTTGCGACATCGCTCAGGATGCCGGGAGCGGGTATCGCGGCCAGGTGCACCAGCGCGTCATACGCCGGCCTCGTGGCCTGATTGGGACCGGCTGATGGGTCGTTCTCGCCGAACAGCGCGTCGATCACCTCGCCGTAGTTCGTCAGGTCGACCTGCACGAAACCCGACCAACGCTGCCCGGTGAGGTCCAGGTTGACGACATCATGTCCGACCTGGCGCAGCACGGCCACAACCGTGCGCCCCAGCTTGCCCGACCCACCCGTGACGGCGATCTTCATCGTCTAGCTCCTTTTGTGTCTCCTGTGCGGCGGGCGGTGTCGCCGGAACGAGTGGCGACGCAGGGGTCCCGGCGTGTCACCACGCGTAGTCCTCGGGAGCGCTCTGGTGCCCGGGGAAGATCTCGTCCAGCCGGGTCAGTGTCGCCGCGTCCAGGTTGACGTCCAGGGCGCGCAGTGCGGCGTCGAGCTGTTCCTGGGTGCGGGGGCCAACGATGGGTGCGGTCACGGCAGGCTGCGCCAACAGCCACGCGAGCCCGACGTCTCCTGGCTGATGGCCCAGCTCGTCCGCCAGGTCTTCGTACGCCTGGATCTGGTCCCGATGCGTCTTCAGCGTCTCAAGTGCCCTGCCCTCGGCCCGGCGGACCCCGCCGGCCTCCTTACGCAGCACCCCACCCAGAAGCCCGCCATGCAGCGGCGACCACGGCAGGATGCCCAATCCGTACTCCAGCGCCGCCGGAATGACTTCCAACTCCACAGAGCGGGTGAGCAGGTTGT
>JABBOX010000264.1 GCA_012927555.1 Phycicoccus sp. | reverse complement strand
ACCGCCTGGCATGACACGGTGTGGATTCCCAGGCCCAGCAGATGCAAATGCGAACGGGGGCCCTCAGCCTCGGCCTGCGCCCAAGCGCAGACCGCCGCGTGACGCAGCAGCCGACAGACCGCGGCCAAGGTTACCCACGCGTCCAGGTCGATCTCTTGGTTCGTCATCACGGGTCCAGCTCCTTGTCTCGTGCGGGTCTTCCTGCCCATCCAGCCATCCGGGCCGGTCTTGGTGCCGGCCTCGGTCGGCGGCTGTGGATAACTCGCCGCCGTGTCGGAGGGTGGGCTCAGACTTGACCTCGAAGCCCCTAAGGGCGGTTCCGGCCGCTGGCGGCTAACAGTCGCCCTAATTGAGGCAATCGCACTAGTGGCTTCGCTGAAGGAGGCGAAAGGCTATGGCACGTTCACCGGGTATGTCGCAGGCGTTGGCCCGGTCGCCGGGTCTGCTCGTGAGCACGGTGCTGACCTGCATGGTCGGTGCCCTTCTCCCGCCGTTGCCGGGCTTGACGCTCTTTGTCGGCGGACTGGTCCTGACGGTCGTGCTGTCTGCGGGCGGGCTGGAGGGTCCGGCGGTCCGGCTGCTGGGCCGTGCTCGGGTCTTGAGCGAGGTGGAGGCTGCGGCCCTGGCGCCGGCGATCGCGCTGCTGTGCCAGAAGGGCCTCGGTGCGCCAGCGGTCGAGCTCTACGCGCGCGACGGCGAGGTGGGGATCAGCGCCGGCGCAGCAGGGCGGCGCAGCGTCGTGGTGTCTGCCGGGCTCCTGCAGGCCGCCCAGATGGGCCAGCTACCAGCCGACCAGGCGGCTGGCGTGATCGCCGCTGCGGTCGGGCGAATTCGCCTGGGCCAGACCAGATTCGACGTCGCCGTCGAGTTCTGGACCATTCCGTGGCAGCTGGCGTGTGCGGTCTGCTTGGCGATCGCGAAGACGATCGGCCTGATCCCACTGACCCGATTCGCTTGGCGGATCCGGTTCATTGTGGCCGCGGTCGCCGTCGCGCAGTCGGTTGTCGACGGCCGGATCGCAGGAGGAGTGGTCACGGCCATGTTCATAGCCCTGACCTACCTGGCCCCGCGGTGGCAGCGCCAGTGGGACCTGCGCTCACAGGACGACTCGGACCGGTTCGTGGCCAACCACGAGCTCGGGGACGCGCTCGCCCGGTTCCTTCGCCGGTGCCTCCCCGAGCCGCAAACACTCGAACGCATTCACCGCCTGACCGGCCCCATCGTCCGCCCATCTCTGGCTCTGGTGGTCAGCGAACCTTGAGCCTGGGCGATCACACACCCGCAGAATGGGGTCATGGCGTATCCGTCCCGGCCCGTGCTTGAGGTGCTGCCACAGTTCCGGGGCACCGCGTCGGTGCGCCAGAATGCGACTCAGAGGCGGCGGCTGATCGAGTTCGTGGCTGTCGAGTACCAGCGCGGCAGGTCGTTGCGGGAGCTGGCCGAGCAGACAGGGCGGACCCAGACTGCGGTGCGGCGGGCTCTCGACCAGGCCGGCGTGGCGCCGAGGGGCCGAGGGGCGCAGCCCGTCAAGTCAACCTGAGGCAACCGGTTAGGCGCCGCAGCCACTGGATCGGGTTAGGCGATCTGTCGGCACGACCCCGTCCGGGTCTGACCAGCCGGCAAGAGGCTCAGCGCACGAGCTCGAACCAGGACTGCGGGGGCTCACCGACGTCTTCGATCGGCAGCCCACGACGCGATCAGGGTACCCAAACTACCAAGCAGGTAGGCCCACCTACAGGCGGCGGAGGAACCGTCCTCCTCCAAGTAGACATTGAAGCGGAACGCGTCCCGCACAGTTGGCAACCGTTGACCAGTGTTGGTCTAGTGCGCTGACCTGCACAAACATCCCGTTCGACCGGCGACAGTTGCTGACTGCCTGCGGACGTCTTGCGGAGTTTCTGCGGACTAAACGGCAAAGGCCCACCCGCGGTTGACGGTGCTTCGCGACACGATGGACACGGTGGAGATGAGCCGCTCCCCCACGGCGGTTCCAGCAGAAGCATTGGTCGATCCGGCGACTGCATAGCTCCTGGACAATGACACAGCGCCGTGAACTACTCCGGCTCTTGTTCGCAGGCATCGCTGTCAAGCACGCCGGTCTTTCGAAACGACCCACGGGTCGATCCTGGGCGGGCTCGTCCTGACCTGGGCCAGGTGACCAGTACCGGTCAAACGCCTCATCTGGGGTCGAACGGGGCGATATGTTTGCCATCGACGTTGAGCCTGAGTCAGAGTCCGTCCACCAACCTCGAAGGGAGACGGCATGAGCGATCCTGCCGGTTGGTATGCGCAGCCCGAGGGCAAGGAAAGCTACTGGGATGGGCAGGAGTGGATCGCTGTCCGGGACCCACGGACTGGGCCGGTGCCGACCAAAGCGAGAGGGATGAGCACGCGTCGAATCGTGTTGATCATGAGCGCCTTGGCGGTTTTGGTGGGCGCGCTCGCGTGGGTGCTGGCCGATGTTGGGCAGGGCTGCGGCTCGGCGCTATTTGGATCAACCTCTCCGTCCGGCTTTGACTACGGCGATGCCCCCTGGTGCAACAGGCCAAGCCGGCTGACTTTGTTCTTTGTGCTCCTGAGCGCTTCCGGAGTGTTGTTCTGGCTTAGCACCAAGGTCGAAAACGACCGTTGAAGCCACAGCGACGAGGATCGCCATGAGTACAACCCGTGAGTGAGACCATCGGCTGATAGAAGGAGTGCTGTCCAGCGGTCGAGTTTCGTTTCCAACAGGCGTCAGGAATGGGCGGCAAGAAGTAGCTCCAGACGGACCGGCTTAGCGTCCCTCTGAACGCGCCTTCCGGGCGGCGGCGAGCCGCTCCTGACGCGCAGGTGCCTGCCACACCTCGTTGAGCACCTCGCCCATGAGGTTGAGCCCCTCCTCGGAGTCCTCCTTGCTCACCGCTTCGGCCAGGTCGCCGTGGGCCGCGTCGTTGCCGAGGTGCCTGATCTCGTGGGCCTGATCCGCGACCGCCGGACGGATGAGTCCCGTCGCGGCGAGCTTGTCGATCTTCGCCATGATCTGCCCCTGGGTGATGCCCTTCGCTTTGGCTGTGGCCTCCACAACGGCCCGGGCGAGCGCCGCGGCACCCCGAGTGGCCCCGACCGCGTGACATGTCCACGCCTCCGACGCAGCGCCCGCGATGGCCTCCGGCACGTCGGGGAACTCCATCTGGTGGCTGGGCGACGGTGACCACCGGGCATTCTCGTAGGGCTCCGGCCCACCGTCGCGCCCGTAGCTGTTCCAAGTGCTGTCGTTCGGGTCGTACGAGGTCGTCCACGTGACCACGCTCATGCGCTTGCAGCCATCGCAGGTGTAGGCAGCGTCCGCGATGTACTCGTCCCCTGTCGCCCCGTACCTCACGTGGCGGCGGTTCACGATGGGTTTGCCCACCGGAGTCATGTGGCACCTGTCCTTGCACCAGCCGCAGATGATCGTCGCCATAGGTCCGATGGTGGCACGCTGCGGGCGCGTTCCGTGGAGTCCCCGCAGGCGCGTCGCAACGTCGTTGGGTCACCCAGGGTCATTCGATCCGCCAGCGGTTGCGTGACGATCTGTGCCGGCTGCTGGCAAGCAGGAGCACAGCAGCGCCCACCGGTGGAGAGAGGCACCGGAGGGCGGGCACTGGGCTAGGCGTCGGCTGGAGGTGCGACTCGGCAGTCAGCGATTCTGCGGTCAGTCGTCCAACTTGGCCTTGGCCTTGGAGAAGAGCTGCGCGACCTCGGGCTCCATCCAGTAGCAGGAGTCGTTCCCGTCCTCGCCGTCCTGGAAGCTGGTAGGAAGGTACCGCTCGACCTGATACCCGTATCGCCCGGGCCAGGCAAGGACCCCGGCAACCCCGTTCGCGCCGTTAGGGATGCCGACAGCCTCAGCGATCTGCCGGCCCGTGTACCGCCTGCCGGGATCCTCCATGAGCAGGTTGAACAATCCCTTGGCGCGCTTGTTGAACTTGCCCCACAGGTGCTCGGCGTCCTCGAGGTCGTCATCGCTGCCGGTCCAGTGCCTGCGGTTGTCGTGCTGACCCTTGAGGGTATCTGTGACCCCCGGTGAGCCCTCTCCGGGGATCTCAGGTTCCTGTTGCAGCGAACCTGCCAGCCAACGCCCGAAGAATTGATAGAACTCCGCAGTTCGCTCGTCTGGAACAGGAACCGTAATGTCAGGCATGGTGTGTCTCCTGGATTCTAGAGGGCCGTGCGCCCTTTCTGATAGAAGTCAGACATAGGCCTAGAGGCAAGTCAAGACT
>JABBOX010000133.1 GCA_012927555.1 Phycicoccus sp. | reverse complement strand
ATCTAACGGGTGCCCTTTTGTTCGGATGAAAACGACTGTCGCTAGCCGTATTCTTCCTGGTCAGAAGGGTATTCGTGTGTTACGACCCGCTGCCGTGACCAGGTTCACCGGTGGATCCAGGTTGAGTACGACGGCCCGGAAGGCTACGAGGATCTGGAACGGATCGACCAGGGGGGCTTTGCCACCGTCTACCGGGCCCGCGACATCCGCTTCGACCGGACCGTCGCCCTCAAGGTCTTGCGTTCGGACACCCTCAACGACCGTCAGCTGCGACGTTTCCGCGCCGAGTGTCTGGCCACCGGAAGGGTCTCCTCACACCCGAACATCGTGACCGTCTACGGCGCAGGGACCACGCGAGGCCACCGTCCGTGGCTGGCCATGGAGTACTGCTCGGGTGGGTCGCTGGCCCGCAAGGTTGCCGCGCATGGACCCTTGCCGGTCTCGGAGGTCGTGTCGATCGGAGAACGCCTGTGCAGCGCCTTGCAGGCGGCGCACGATGCGGGCGTCCTGCACCGCGACGTCAAGCCACACAACGTGCTGCTCACCGCCTACGGCGAGCCCGCGTTGGCCGACTTCGGGATCGCCAGCGTGGTCATGCTGGATGACGCCGGCACTGTCGCGACAGAGACCGCCGCCTATACGGTCGTCCACGCCGCTCCCGAGATCCTCGAGGGCAGGGCTGCGACTACTGCGTCTGACATCTACTCAGTCGGTTCCACCCTCTACGCGTTGTTGGCCGGGCAAGCGCCGTTCGCCAAGGAGGCACGCACGGGCCTTGCCCCGCTGGTCACCCGAATCCTGCGCAACGACCTTCCGGCCATCGCACGGCCTGGGGTTCCTCCCGAGCTGGAACGGCTCCTGCGCAGGTGCATGGCAGCTGAGCCGGACGACCGTCCCGCCTCCGCAGTCGAGCTCGGCGCCTCCCTGACCGAGCTGGGACAGGGGCTCACCGCCGTTCCGTCGGCTCCGCGGGTGCCTGAGCCCACGCCGCAGACTCCGGTCAGCTCCAGGCGCCGGTTCCTCGTGCTCTGTGGCGCGCTCGCCGCCCTGCTGGTTGTTTCCACCGCATGGAGACTCGCCCGGCCCGCGACCGATCCCGATCAGATGTCACTGAGCCATCTCACATCGACGGCAGCACAGTCCGCAGCCAGGTACACCCCCAGGAACGCTGTCGTCGCCCAAGGCCCCGACAGAGGTGAGCTGATCGTGTCCTGGGCCATGCCGATCCGCCCCGACGTCGTTGCCACGGTGATCTACGAAGGAGCGGACGCCAACAAGGCAAGGGCGATCGTCAACTACGACGCCAGCCCCGACGCTGCCCCATGGGTGGCGCTGCGTGGGCTGCCGAGCGGTCAGCGGACGTGTCTGTCCGTGGCCCACGTCGTCTCGTCCGGCGATGTGGTCACCTTCGGCCACCCCCTGTGCGCGGCAGCGCGCTAGCGGTTCAGTGCGCGGCAGCGCGCCAGCTGACTCAGTGGGCGAAGTGACGGGTCCCGGTGAAGTACATGGTGACGCCGGCTGCCGTGGCAGCCTCGATCACCTCCGCGTCGCGCATCGAGCCACCCGGCGCGACCACGGCCCGTACGCCGGCGTCCAGCAGGACCTGAAGTCCATCGGCGAACGGGAAGTACGCATCCGAGGCTGCCACCGAGCCGGCGGCGCGGTCCGCACCGGCGCGGGTGACCGCGAGGTGGCAGGAGTCCACCCGGTTGACCTGGCCCATGCCCACGCCGACGCTGGCCCCGTCCTTGGCCAGCAGGATGGCGTTGGACTTGACCGCGCGAATAGCCCGCCATGCAAAGGCCAGGTCTGACAGCTGCGCGGCATCCGCAGCGTCGCCGCTCACGAGCGTCCAGAGCGACGGGTCGTCGCCGCCACCACCCTCGACAACCGCATCGATCTTGTCCCGCGTCTGCATCAGAACCCCACCGCTGACGGCACGGAAGTCGATCTGTTCGGCGCCGCGCTCCATGCCCTCGGGCAGCTTCAGCAGACGAATCGCCTTCTTGCGCTTCAGGATCTCCAGCGCCTCGGGCTCGAAGTCCGGAGCGATAACAACCTCGGTGAACACCTCGGCAACCCGTTCGGCCATCGCCGCGGTGACGGGACGGTTGGTTGCGATGACGCCACCGAACGCCGACACCGGGTCGCACGCGTGCGCGCGGTCGTAGGCCTGTGCGATGTCGGCGCCGATCGCGACACCGCAAGGGTTGGCATGCTTGATGACGGCAACGGCCGGCTCGGCGTGGTCGTAGGCCGCGCGCTGTGCGGCATCGGCATCGATGAAGTTGTTGTAGGACATCTCCTTGCCGTGCAGCTGCTCGGCGGTAGCGATACCGGGGCGCCAGTGGGCGTAGAGGGCGGCCTTCTGGTGCGGGTTCTCGCCATAGCGAAGGACGGTCGCCCGGTTCCACGTGGCGCCGACCCATTCAGGGAAGCCGGTGCCGTCGCTGGTGTCGGCGAGGACGTTGCCCATCCAGCTAGCGACCGCGAAGTCGTAGTTGGCCGTGTGCACGAATGCTTCAGCTGCGAGGGTCGTGCGCTGGGAAAGGGTGAAGCCACCACCACGAACGGCAACCAGCACGGAGGCATATTCGGCGGGGCTGGTCACGATCGCGACGCTCGCGTGGTTCTTGGCCGATGCCCGCACCATGGAGGGCCCACCGATGTCGATCTGCTCGATGCACTCATCCTGCGAGGCGCCCGAGCCGACGGTGTCGGTGAACGGGTAGAGGTTGGACACCACAAGGTCGAACGGCTCGATGCCGAGTTCGGCCAGCTGTGCCATGTGGTCAGGATTGCGCGTGTCGGCCAGGATCCCGGCGTGGATCGTGGGATGCAGGGTCTTGACCCGGCCATCAAGGCACTCGGGGAATCCGGTGAGGTCCTCGACCCTGGTCACGGGGATGCCGGCGTCGGCGATGCGCGAGGCGGTCGAACCGGTGGACACCAGGGTGACCCCGGCGTCGTGCAGCCCCTGCGCCAGGACCTCAAGCCCCGTCTTGTCATAGACGGAGATGAGCGCCCGGTGAACGGCGCGCTTGCCGAGTGCCTTCGAGTCGCTCACGGGATGGTGACCTTTCGCTCGGTGACGGTGAAACCTTCGCGGACCATCCGGCCCACGTAGTCGACGAGCATCCGGCGCTCGGCGGTCTTGATGCGTTCGTGCAGGGTCTGGACGGTGTCGTCGTCGTCCACGCCGACGGCGCTCTGTGCCACGACCGGACCGGTGTCGACTCCAGAGTCGACGACGAACAACGTGCAGCCGGTCACCTTCACACCGTAGTCAAGGGCCTCCTCGGGAGCCCGCATGCCGGGGAACGACGGCAACAGGGCCGGGTGGGTGTTGACCGTGCGCCCACCGAACTGGCCAAGGAACGCCTCGCCGGTGAGCTTCATGAAGCCCGCAAAGACCACCAGGCTGGGGTGGTACGCCGCCACCTGCGACGCGAGCGCGACGTCCCATTCCGCGCGGGTCGCGAAATCGGCGACCCGGCATACGAAGGTGGGGATCTGCGCCCGACGCGCGCGGGCAAGTGCCTCGATGTCGTCGCGATCGGCACCAACCGCCGCGATCCGCACGCTGTACGCCGGATCGGCCGTGGCATCGATGAGTGCCTGCAAGTTGGTGCCGCTGCCCGACACGAGAACCACGATCGAGCCCGCATTCGACCCGGTGTCCGGCGTAGTCGTCACGATGGGAGACGATATCGGACGACCTCGTCCGCTCGGTCCACCAGTCCAAACCAGGAGCATCCCTTGGCCTCGGCCCGCACGCCCCGCGTCCTCCCACCGGGGATGGCGCATGCGCGACGGTCTGCGCTGCTGATGCTCGTGGGTCTGGTCGCCGCCAGCACCCCGTTGCCCTACACCGCGGTTGCCATCCTCCCGCTGGCGTGGTCCGGGGTCGAGTCGGTTCGCGCGATGCGAGCCATGTCCAGGGGCGGGGCACCGACCCGCGGCATCGCGTGGAGTGCCCTCGGCCTCGTCATGGTGTGTGTCCTTGCGGTGATGGTGGCGCTGCCCTACGTGGTCTATGGCCCGGCCAAGAAGCTTCAGGACTGCACCAAAGGGGCCAACACGGCGGTCGCGGTCGCGGACTGCAAGTCGCATTTCTACGGCGGGTTCGAGTCGTTCCTCGGTGGCTTGCCCGGCGCCAGCCGCTGAGCTAAGCGGTGAGGGTGCTCAGCGTCGTGCGGCGTGCAGGTGGCTGAGGCAGACCGCGACCGCAGCCCCGAGCAACAGCTCTCCGAAGACGG
>JABBOX010000017.1 GCA_012927555.1 Phycicoccus sp. | reverse complement strand
CAGCGGCAACAAGGACGTGACCTTTGTCAGGCTGCGCGCGGAACGGGTTGTCGAGGTGAAGTTCGACCAGATGGAAGGCCCACGCTTCCGGCACTCCGTGACCTTCCTGCGCTGGCGCCCGGATCGAGACCCTGCGTCCTGCACCGCGGCTCAGGTGGATCGGCCCAAGGGCTACGACCTCGAGGACGTGCTCGAGCACTGAGAACCGGCGCGCGACTTATCCTGGTGCCAAGAAGGTGATGCTGCTGGTGGGGACGGTTCTACTCCCAAGGGGAGGGTTCGACGAGGTCATGCCGCGGAGGGCGCACGTCTCCACATCGGGTGCAGAAGACCACCCAGGTCCACCCTCTCTGTTCGCAGGTCAGGGTCCAGGGGGTGTTGCACGCGTGGCAATACGCGGTCACGGTCCTCGTTCGCTGTCTGAGCAGGTCGGGCCGTCGCCGGTCGGACTGCGACAGAACAGTCAGTGAGAGGTCGGGCTGCGGCTGGACCGAGAGTGCCTGGTCGGACCGTGAGTGAATGCTCACCGCTTCATGCTCATACGCGGGCGGGAGAATTGCTAGCGCCAAAACGCGTATTCTCGCCGTAGGGCGCGCGGCGCGACATCCGTAGAGCGGACTATGGGGACGGACGCCTGCGGCTGGGCTGGACCCTGCGCGGTTCACCAGGCATCTTCGGATAGTCCGGAGGAAAGGGCATCTCGCCCAGTCCCCGCTCGTGGACGTCCGCCTCCCACAACGCCAACGCGCGGCCAACATCGCCGACCGCCTCAGCCATGCCAACCCAGGCGTCACCCTGAGCGGCCAGGATGCCGGGGACCGTGCGCACCGTGAAGTCCCGAGCTGACACCTCACCCAGCTGCTCCCACGAGACGGGCATGGACACCGGCGCATCCGGCAGAGGTCGAGGGCTGTAGGCCGAGGCGATGGTGCGGTCACGGTTGGCCTGGTTGAAGTCCACGAAGACCTTTTGGCCGCGTTCTTCCTTCCACCAGGCCGTGGTGACCTCGTCCGGCATACGGCGCTCCAGCTCGCGCGCGATCCCGATGACCCCGCGACGCACGTCCAGGAACTCATGCGTGGGGAGGATCCGCGCGTAGACGTGCACCCCGCGGTTTCCGGACGTCTTGACCCATCCGGTGAGCCCGATCTCCGCCAGCAGGTCCTTCAGCGCGTATGCCGCCCGCACGGCGTCCGCAAAGCCGGTTCCAGGTTGGGGGTCGAGGTCGATCCGCAGCTCGTCGGGGTTGTCGTTGTCGGCGCTACGGACCGGCCACGGGTGGAAGGTCACCGTGTTCATCTGTACGGCCCACACGGCGGTGGCGATCTCGTCGATGACCAGCTGGGGATGGCTCCGAGCCGAGGGATAGGTGCACATCACCGACCGCGCCCACTCGGGCACCCCACGCGGAGGGTTCTTGGAGAAGAACTCCTCCCCCGCGATGCCCTCCGGGAAGCGCTGTAGGGTGACCGGCCGATCGCCCAGCGCACGCATCATCGCGTCGGCGACGGCCACGGTGTACTCGGCGAGCTCGAGCTTGGTGATCTCCGTGCTGCCGATGTCATCGGTGGCCGGCCAGATCGCACGGTCCGGGTTGGAGATCCGGACGTCACGGACGACCCCGTCAGGCCCGGGAACCTGAAGAACTGTCGCGCTGCTCGCCATGAGGGCGAGCCTATCCGCCATGGTCCGGGAGCGAATTGGTCATGCGTTGGTATGGATTGGTACTTACAGCCGTCAAACCGGGCAAAGGGGGCATACGTTCGGCGAGGGTCGCGGACCCCACCGGACCCACCTCCCTGAAAGGCAGTCAATGTCGGCCTTCAATCTCCGAACGTGCGCAGCTGTCATCGCACCCGTTCTCGCCGTGAGCGGTGCGCTGTTCGCCGCCTCCCCTGCACAGGCGGTCTCCGCCAACGTCGTGATCTCCGAGGTGTACGGCGGCGGTGGCAACAGCGGCGCCATCTGGAAGAACGACTTCGTCGAGCTCTACAACCGCTCGGACGCCGCCGTGAACGTCGACGGCTGGATCGTGCAGTACTACTCCTCGACAGGCGGAGCGGGGGGTAAGGCCACATTGACCGGATCCGTAGAGCCGAAGCACACCTACCTCGTGCAGATGGCCGCGGGCGGCAACCTCCTCGCCACGCCCCTGCCCACGCCCGACGTGACCGGTACGGCTGCCATGGCCGCCGGGAGCGGCCGCGTCGACCTGGTTCAGGCCGGGACCATCGTCGACCGGGTCGGGTACGGCTCCGGCACCGGGCTCATCTTCGAGGGCAGCGCCGCCCCGGGCCTCACCAACACGACCTCGGCCACCCGAAACAGCCCCTGTGTCGACACCGACAATAACGCGACGGACTTCCGCGCCACCGAGCCGACGCCTGAGAACAGCACGGTCGGCCTTCCCGGGTGCGCTGTCCCACCGCCCGTCGACTATCCCGAGACGATCGCGCAGATCCAGGGCACGAGCCACACCTCGCCATACAACGGCAAGCAGGTCAACGGAGTCCTCGGAGTCGTGACCGCGGTCGGTTACAACGGCTACTGGATCCAGAGCACCACCCCTGACGACGGAGACATCGCCACCAGCGAGGGGCTCTTCGTCTACACCGGCAGCGCCCTCATCACCGTCGCCGTCGGCGACGACGTGAGCGTCGACGGCTCGATCTCCGAGTACCGCCCCGGCGGAGGCACCAACCTGACCACCACCGAGCTGACCGGTTCGAAAGCCACCGTCCTGAGCTCCCGCAACGCCCTGCCCAAACCGGTGGTGATCGGTGTCGACCGCATAGCGCCGCAGCAGGTCATCGAGGAGGGAAGCCCCGGGAACATCGAGTACGCGCCGGAGCTCTTCCGTCCCACCACCGACGCGATCGACTTCTACGAGTCCCTCGAGGGCATGCTCGCCGCTGTCAGTGATGCCAAGGTCGTGGGTCCCACGAAGTCCTTCGGCGAGATGACCGTCATCCCCGGCCAGAACGTAGACGCCATCCTCACCCCTCGTGGCGGCGTCCTCTACTCCGGCTACGACCACCCCAACGCGATGCGGGTGCAGCTCGACGACGCGCTTCTGCCATACGGTGCAATGCCGCGGGCCAGCGTCGGCGACTCGATATCCGGCCTCACCGTCGGCGTCATCGACTACTCGTACAACAACCCCAAGCTTGAGGTCATCGCGCCGCCGGTGCTGACGCTTGGCGGACTGCAGCGCGAGATCACCAAGCCCCAGACCAACAACCAGCTGGCCGTATCAACCTTCAACGTCGAGAACCTCGCGCCCAGCGACAAGCAGATCAAGTTCGACCGTCTCGCCGCCCAGGTCGTCAACAACCTGAAGAGCCCCGACATCATGGGCCTGGAAGAGATCCAGGACAACAGCGGCGCGCTCAACGACGGCACGGTCGACTCGACCCAGACCACCGACAAGCTGATCGCCGCCATCGTCGCGGCGGGTGGCCCGGCCTACACGGCGCGCTGGGTCAACCCCCAGGACCTGACTGACGGCGGCGCTCCGGGCGCCAACATCCGCCAGGTCTTTTTCTACCGTGCCGACCGAGATGTGGCGTTCGTGGCCGCGCCGGCCGGCGACGCGACCACCGCCGAGAGTCTGACGATGATTGACGGCAAGCCGCACCTGGCCCTCAACCCGGGACGGATCACGCCCAGCAACGCGGCCTGGAACTCCTCCCGCAAGCCACTGGCCGGAGAGTTCACCTTCCGTGGGAAGACGGTCTTCGTGATCGCCAACCACTTCAGCTCCAAAGGCGGGGACGACCCGCTCTTCGGCAAGTGGCAGCAGCCGAGCCGTTCCTCGGAGGTCGCGCGCCATCTGCAGGCCACTGAGATCAGGTCGTTCCTCGACCTGCTCCTCGCGGCTGACAAGAACGCGAACGTGGTGGTGCTCGGCGACATCAACGACTTCGAGTTCAGCGACACCGTCGACATCATGGTCGGGTCCGGAGCCAACGCCATCGTCGACCTGCCGCGCATGTTGCCGGTGAACGAGCGGTACTCCTACGTCTATGAGGGCAACAGCCAGGTGCTCGACCAGATCCTGATCAGCCAGGCGCTGACGATCGTCCCGCCGGGCGCCAAGTACCTGGCGTACGAGTACGACATCGTGCACACCAACTCCGAGTTCTTTGACCAGGACTCGGATCACGACCCGCAGGTCGTGCGTCTGGCCATCCGAGGTGGTATCGGCTTGTAGCCAGCCCCGAGCCTCGGGCTGTCGCGCAGTGGCCCGAGGCACCGCACG
>JABBOX010000234.1 GCA_012927555.1 Phycicoccus sp. | reverse complement strand
CAGCCGGCCCCTACTGACCCGACCTGCTGACCCGAACCACTGACCCGACCCATCAACATTCGCCTGCTCGTTGACCCTCTGCAGGCGGTGGTGGTTCTGCAGAGTCGGTCGCCTTGGTCACCGACCACTGCGTCACCGGCATGGCCGGTTGCCATGCAGTGAAGCCACCCACAGCCTTGACCCGGCTGGTGGCTATCCGGATCAGCTCGCCGCCGTGACGGCTGTACCACTGGGCCAACAACGCCTCGGACTCGAGCGTGACGGTGTTGGCCACCAGCCGGCCGCCAGGTTTGAGCGCAGCCCACGCGGTGTCGAGCATGCCTTCGGCGGTCAACCCTCCACCGATGAATATCGCATCAGGAGTGGGGAGCTGGGCCAGTGCTGCAGGTGCCCGACCGATCACGATCCGCAGGCCGGGAACACCCAAGGCCTCGGCATTGCGACCGATCCGAGCAGCGCGTTCGTTGTCGCTCTCGACCGCGATGGCGCGGCAGCTCCGGTGCGCGCGCATCCACTCGATCGCGATGCTGCCCGCCCCCCCGCCGATGTCCCAGAGCAGCTCTCCCGGCGCAGGTGCCAGCGAGGAGATGGTGACCGCGCGCACCTCACGCTTGGTGAGCTGTCCGTCGTCCTCGTACACCGAGTCGGCCAGCCCAGCGGCGAGCCCCAGCCGAGTGCCGTCCGGACTGAGCACGCACTCCACCGCCACCACATTGAGGGGATCGCCTACGGCTGCGGCCCAGGTCTGCGCGACTCCTGAGCGTCGAGTCTCGCCCGGCCCCCCGAGCTGCTCCAGCACCGTTATGGCGGAGCCGCCGAAACCCTTGTCGGTCAACAGGTTTGCCACTTGGGCCGGCGTCCAAGCATCGCTGCTCAGTACCAGGATCCGCCGGCCTTGGTGCAGGCTCGTCGTCAGTGATGCGAGCGGTCGCCCAACCAGGCTGACCACGTCGGTGTCCTCGACCGGCCAGCCCAACCGTGCGCACGCAAACGAGATCGAGGACGGGTGCGGCAGCACCAGCAGGCTCTGCGGCCCGACCTCTTCAGCCAGCGCGCGCCCGATGCCGAAGAACATCGGGTCGCCGCTGGCCAGCACGACCAATCCCCGCGAGCGATAGCGGGAGACCAGCTCGGCAACGAATGGCCGCAGCGGGGAAGGCCAGGGAACCCGCTCCGCTGTGATGGTGTCGGGCAACAGGTCGAGCTGACGCTGGCCACCGATAAGCACCGCGGCCATCTCGATTCGGGCCCTGGCCGGCATCGTCAGACCCGACCAGCCGTCGGCGCCGATCCCGACAAGCGCTATGTCGAGCCCTGGGGACACAGACCGCTCGAAGGCCGCCACCATGCTGGTGGGGTCCTCGGGGTGCAACCCGGCGGCCGGCGCGCTGATCCCTGGACCAGCTTCCTTCAGGTCCTGCGGGACCAGCGAGAAGAGGACCATGTCCGCCCGGCCATCGGGCACGCAGCAGGCGTTGCGCGCCACACCTTCGCGCACGAATCCTGCCTTCTCCGCAGCTCGCTGGGACGCCGCGTTCCCGGTAGCGGCGAACAGCTGGACCCGCTCGAAGCCGTGGTCGCGGATTGCCCATTCGGACAGCACACGGGTGGCCTGAGCGGCAACTCCGCGGCCACGAGCCCACGGCGCCACCCAGTAGCCCACCTCGGCGACCCTGGCCGCCCAGTTGACCTGCTTGAGATCGATCGCACCAACCAGTCTCCCGGCCGACTCGATGGCGAACACAATGCCGGCTCCGGACTCGCGCTGGCCAGGTCCGAAGGTGCCGATGAACCATTCGGCGTTCGACCGGGTATACGGCCGTGGCAGCGGCAGCCAGCGCAGTGTCTCAACGTCCTGGCATGCTTCGGTGACCTCATCCGCATCGGTCGGTGTGAAAGGACGCAGGATCAGATTCTCTGCGGCAAGCGTCGTCTCGGGGAAGATCGGCGTTGTCTTGGGTGCAGTCACTCGAAGATCGTAGGCGGTGAGCTCTTCTCAGAGATCGATGCCGACAAGCGCCACCAAAGCCGCAGTGTCCAGATGCTGCTCGATGGCGTCGGCGAGGCGATCAAGCATGGACTCGCGCCGCGTGGCAAACCCCTGCGAATGGGGGTCGGCCCGCCAGCGCACGCCCGCCTGGGACGCAACCTCGGTCAGGAACGCCTGACGGAATCCGTCGTTCTCCAGGGCTCCGTGCCAGGTCGTCCCCCACACCGACCCGCTTTGCCAGCCATCTAGGAATGGCTGCGCGTCAACACCGTCGGGCGTGCGCGCGGCCACCCCGTGGTGGATCTCGTATGCCGTGACCGCGTTTCCGCGCCACTGACCCACCGGTCGTCCCAGGTGCTTGTCCGCTTCGAATCGCACCCGGATCGGCAGCAACCCCAGCCCCGCAACCGTTTGGGCAGAATCGGACTCAACGCCATCGGAGTCATCGATGCTCTGGGCAAGCATCTGGTATCCACCACAGATGCCGAGTACCGGGCGGCCGGCCGCAGCCCGCGAGAGGACTACCTTGTCCAGACCCCGAGAGCGCATCCACTCCAGATCCGACAATGTCGCCCGGGACCCAGGCAGCACCACCAGGTCCGCCCGCGCCACGACCTCGGGGTCGGCAGTCACCCGGACATCGACACCGGGCTCTGCGGCCAGTGCGTCCACGTCGGTGGCGTTGGAGACTCTGGGGAATCGGACCACAGCGACCGAAAGTGTTGCGCCATAGGCAGATTCGGCTGGCTTCCCCGCCGAAGAGCCACCCGACCATCCCGATATCGCCAGCGCATCTTCACCATCAAGCCACACGTCGTACAGGAACGGCAAAGTGCCCAGCACCGGGCGCGATGTGCGCTCCTCGAGCATCCGCAGGCCCGGCTCGAGAACCGACAGGTCTCCGCGGAACTTGTTGACGATCCAGCCGCGGATGTGGGCCTGGTCCGCCTCGTCCAGCAGGGCCAAGGTGCCGTACATAGCGGCCAGCACACCGCCGCGGTCGATGTCACCAACGACGACCACCGGCAGGTCCACGGCCCGAGCCAGGCCCATGTTGACGTAGTCGCCTTCGCGCAGGTTGATCTCTGCGGGGCTACCTGCCCCTTCAGCAATGACGACGTCGAACCGCGACGACAGGTCGCGAAAGGCCTCAAACGCGCTCTGCGCCAGCACCTTTCGGCCCGTCGCCCACTCTCCGGCCTCCAGGTTCCCCCAGGACCGGCCCATGAGTACGACATGCGACCTGCGGTCCGACCCAGGCTTGAGCAGCACCGGGTTCATTGCGGCCTCGGGCTCCACGCCACAGGCAACGGCCTGGACCCACTGCGCCCGGCCGATCTCCGACCCGTCGCCGCAGACCATCGAGTTGTTGGACATGTTCTGCGCCTTGAACGGTGCCACCGAGACGCCCTGGCGGGCCAGCCAGCGACACAACCCCGCAGTCACCAGGCTCTTGCCGGCATCTGAGCTGGTGCCCGCCACAAGCAGCCCTTTAGCCACGGCCTCTCCTCACGACTGCTACACCGACTGCCACCAGCATCGCCCCGAACCCCACGACCTGCGACAGCCGCACAGACCGTGACAGATCCGCCACCACCACAGCCGGCCCGTCGCCCAGTGTCCCCCGGTCCTCCAACGACCCGTCGTACGTGTTCGAACCACCGATGGCCACGCCCAGGGCGCCGGCACTTGCCGCCTCCACCACGCCAGCGTGCGGGCTGGGGTGTCGGGAAGCATCAGCGCTGCGCCCACCGACCATGGGGGCCGCGGCTACCGTCAGGGCAGCCGCGACCCTGGCGGGCACCAGATTGAGCAGGTCATCCAGTCGCGCCGAGGCCCACCCGAAGCGCACATAGCGTTCGGATCGGTATCCCACCATGGCATCCAGCGTGTTGGCCGCGCGATAACCGAGCAACCCAGGCACACCGGCGACCGCTCCCCACAACAGGGGAGCAACAACGGCGTCAGAGGTGTTCTCCGCCAACGACTCCACGCTGGCCCGCACCAGATCGTTGGCCGGCAGGCCGGTGGCATCCCGGGCGCACAGGTGGCCGAGGCGGTCACGCGCGCCCGGCAGGTCATTGTTCTCAAGCATCTGAGCCATCAGGGAGCCTTCAACGGCCAGGCTGCGCCCACCCAGGACGACCCACGTTGCCACTGCGACGACCGCCGTCTCCGCTACGGGTCGGCCCCGTGTGGCCCGCTGTGATACCCAGCCGAGGGCAGCGATACCGCCGACAAGCACCCCCGTGTATGCCGCGCCGCGCCTCCGCT
>JABBOX010000230.1 GCA_012927555.1 Phycicoccus sp. | reverse complement strand
ATACGAGGCGGCGTCAAGATTCAGGACGTCGACGTCGATGCGGACCTCGTCCGCCCAGATCTGTGGCGAGGCATCCAGTCGCTGGGCGGTCTGGGGCAACGTGATCTGGTCACCCGACGGTTCGACGACCCGGTGCAGACCGACGGGCGAGCTCTCTCCCCTGGTGATCGGGGCGCTCAGTGTTCGGTCGACCGGTGCAGCCACAGTTTCCTCCTGCTTTCGGACCCTCGTAAACAAATCTCGCGGGGGGGTGATGTATTGAGCGCAAGTTCTCCCGTATCATGCCAGTTATGGAGCCAAAGATCGAACAGCCCTACGCCTACATGCGCCACGAGCTGGTGGAGCCAGACTGGACCCGGCTGCCCGGTTGGCGCCACATTACGGCGACCGAGTGGGCCAGCGCCCAATGGCAACGGGTCAACTGCATCAAGAACATCAAGGGGCTTCGGGCGCTCATGGGCGATCTGCTCACTGACGCGTTCTACGCCGACCTTGAGCGGGACCAGGCCGAGCGGGCCACGATGTCGATGCTCGTCACCCCGCAGATGATGAACACGATGGTCCCGGTCACCGGTGTGTACGACGACGGTGTGATGCCCGCAGCCGGCCAGGAGTACACCCGCGCGTTCTATGCCGATCCGGTTCGCCGCTACATGCTCCCGGTCTTCAGCGACCGCCGCGTCGACTGGCCGAGCCACCCCTACTCCACCCGCGACTCGTTGCACGAACATGACATGTGGGTCGCCGAGGGCCTGACCCACCGCTATCCCACCAAGGTGCTGGCCGAGCTCTTGTCGACCTGCCCGCAGTACTGCGGCCACTGCACACGGATGGACCTCGTCGGCAACTCGACGCCGGTCATCCCCAAGCTCAAGTTCGACCTCAAGCCGGTCGATCGGTACGACGCGATGATGGCCTACCTGCGTGCGACCCCCGCGGTCCGCGACGTGGTGGTCTCCGGTGGCGACGTGGCCAACATGCCATGGAAGAACCTCGAGGCCTTCCTGGACCGGCTGCTCGAGATCGACAACATCCGCGACATCCGCCTGGCCACCAAGGCACTGATGGGCCTGCCTCAGCACTGGCTGGCCGAGGACGTCGTCGACGGCGTCGGCAGGGTGGCAGCAAAAGCGCGTGAGCGCGGTGTCTCCCTGGCGATCCATACCCACGTCAACAGCGCCCAGTCGGTGACGCCCGCCGTGGCCGCCGCCGCCAGGGCGATGCTGGACGCCGGCGTCCGTGACGTCCGCAACCAGGGCGTGCTGATGCGCGGCGTCAACGACTCGGTCAAGCAGCTGCTCGACCTGTGTTTCGCCCTGCAGGACGAGGCCTGGATCACGCCGTACTACTTCTACATGTGCGACATGATCCCGTTCGCCGAGCACTGGCGGCTCTCCCTTGCCGAGGCACAGCGACTGCAGCACGACATCATGGGTTACCTGCCCGGGTTCGCCACGCCCCGCATCCTGTGCGACGTGCCGTTCGTCGGCAAGCGCTGGGTCCACCAGGTCGACACGTATGACACAGAGCTCGGAATGTCGTTCTGGCGCAAGAACTACCGCACCTCCATCGAGGCCGCCGACACCGAAGCGTTGTCCCGCGAGTTCGTCTACTACGACCCGATCTACACCCTGCCCGAGTCCGGTCAGGCCTGGTGGCGCGAGCACGGTGAGGTCGATGCAGCGCACGCAGCCGCAGAGGTCAGCGCCGCCGCCAGCCGGGAGGCGTCGATCGCCCAGCTCGCCTGAGCCACACAACCCTCTCTAGTCCGTATGCCGTGTCCCTCACCCGGGGCGCGGCATACCGGCGTCGTGGCTGAGTACATCTAGGGCTGGCTGTTGCGCGGCGGCTCCCCCGGCGGACGGCTGCCGTCGTCATCCTTGCCGTCGTCATTGTCGAAGAGCAGATCCGAGATCTGCAGATGCACCTTCTCGACGTTCGGGACGTCCGGCAGGACCACGCCGACGTTCTCTGTGGCGTCCGAGATGATCAACGTGCCGCAGCCGAGGATGCGGTCGAGCAGACCCTTCTCGTAGGCCACGTCGTTGATGCGGAAGAGCGGGATGTCGCGACCTGTGCGGGTGATGATGCCGTGTCGGGTGATCAGCCGCCGGTTCGTCACGGTGTAGGTCGACGTCATCCAGCGCAGGAACGGGATCAATGTCCAGACGATGAGAACAGGAACGGCTACCGCCGCCGCCACAAGGCCCCACACGCTGTTGTCGGGCTGCCGATAGGCAACCGTCAGGACGCTGGTCACCACCAGGATGAACAGCACGACGGGCCAGATCAACGCCTTGGGGTGTGTTCTGACACTCAGGACGACGTGCTCGCCGTCGGACAACAGCTTCTGCGAAATCGCCATGAACTCATCGTGTCATGTGCAGGCGAATGGAGATGGACAAACGCATTGGCACGGGTCCGCGGGCGCGCGTGGCCTGTCGGATCGAACCGCCTCAGAGCTTCGCCTTGGGGTGGTGTCGGGCGATCAGTCGGTGAAGTGGGACCGGTGTTCCCAGGGCGTCGACAAGACCACGGTGGTACGCGTGGACACGTTGGCCGAGGATCGCACCCTGGCCAGCAGATCCTCGAGATCGCCGGGCGTGGACACCCGGACTTTGAGGATGTAGCTCTCGGCCCCGGCCACCGAGTGGCAGGCCTCGATATCCACGATGTCGCGGAGGTGGTCCGGCACGTCGTCCGGGGCGGCCGGATCCAGCGGCGTCACCGAGATGAAGGCGATGAGGGGCAGCCCCAGCTCGCTGTGGTCGACCACCGCGCGGTAGCCCTGTATAACACCGCGCTCCTCGAGCCGGCGCACCCGCTGGTGGACGGCTGACGTCGACAACCCCGTTGCCTTGCCGAGATCGGTGAAGCTCATGCGCCCGTCCTGCGACAACAAACCGACGATGCGGCGATCCAGATCCTCCATGGGCGCAAGGGTACTGAGGTATCGGCACCTGCGCTTGCGGAGCGGTGTAATGACACGATGACGCCATGACGCAGCGCTTGATGCTCCTGGACTCGGCCTCGCTGTACTTCCGCGCCTTCTACGGGGTGCCGGACCAGCGGCGAAGTCCGGATGAGCCCCCGACCAACGCGGTGCGAGGTTTCCTCGAGATGATCGCGAGTCTGGTCAGCACACATCACCCGACCCATCTGGTCGCCTGTTGGGACAACGACTGGAGACCAGAGTTTCGGGTCAACGCCATCCCCACGTACAAGACCCACCGCCTCACCGAAGGCAGCACGGTCCGGGAGGAGAGCCCAGAGAACCTCACCCCCCAGGTTCCCGTGATCGCGGACGCGCTGCAGGCGTTGGGGATTGCGCGGATCGGCAGTGACGGGTACGAGGCAGACGATGTCATCGGCACTTTGACCCACCGCGCGCGCGGCCAACAGCTGGTCGACGTCGTCACCGGTGACCGCGACCTGTTCCAGCTGGTCGACGACGATGCAGGCGTCAGGGTGCTCTACACCGCCCGCGGCGGGGTCCGTGATCCCGACGTCGTCACCCAGTCATTCCTGCAGAGCAAGTATCTCGTGCCTACCGGTCAGGCCTATGCGGACATGGCCACGCTTCGCGGTGACGCAAGCGACGGGTTGCCAGGTGTTGCAGGAATCGGCGAGAAGACCGCCGCCACCTTGATCAACCGGTATGGCGACCTCGCCGGCTTGCGTCGCGCGCTCGCCGACGGCGACCCTCAGATCAAGGGCGCCCAACGCACGCGTCTGGAAGCTGCGACGGCCTATCTGGACGTGGCGCCGATGGTCGTCCAGGTCGCGCTGGATGCTCCTGTCCCGGACTTCGACGCCTCGCTCCCCCGCGAGGTCGGCGACCCCGTCTTGTTGTCGTCCCTGGCGTTGAGCTATGGGCTGACCAACCCCATCAACCGGGTGCTGAGCGCGTTCGGGGTTGCCACCAACTACTGACGATGCGCCTGGGCGGTCAGGTCTACTGACGATGCCCATGCGCGGCTGTCAGGTTTGCCAGGTGACGTCGTGTGCGGTGACGGTGGCGGTGAGGTCGCGTTGATGGACCCACGAGTGGTGATAGCCGCACAGCAACGCGAGGTTGATCAGGGATGTTGTCCCGCCGTCGATCCAGTGTCGGACGTGATGCGCATCGGTCCATTGCGGTGGTCGCCCGCACCCGGGGTAGGAACAGCCTTTGTCTCTTGCCCACAGCGCGGCCAGCAGTGCCGGGGTGACGAGGCGTTTGGTGCGGCCCACGTCCAGGGGTTGGCGCTGGGAGCCGAGGACCATGGGGATGATGCTGGCGTCGCAGGCGA
>JABBOX010000121.1 GCA_012927555.1 Phycicoccus sp. | reverse complement strand
ACGGACGATGAGGCGCATCCGGCGCTCGATCGGCTGTTGCAGCGTCGTCGCTCGCTCCGGGCGCGGGCGGCTCGCTCCGCCGAGCTCATCCGCCGCTGACCCCGCGGTTGGGCCTCAGGCTCCTGGGGGCTTCGGCCGGATCAGACAGGTGATCCGTGAGGTGCACACCCGGTTGTCGTTCTCGTCGGTGATCACGACCTCGTAAGCGGCCAAGGTGTTGCCCAGCGAAAGCGCTGTCGCGACCCCGGTGACGAATCCCTCCCGGGCCGCACGGTGATGTGTGGCATTGATGTCCACACCGACCGCGATCCGTCCCTCGCCGGCATGCAGGACGGCCGCGATGGACCCCAGAGTCTCGGCGAGCACCACGCTGGCGCCTCCGTGCAACAGCCCGTATGGCTGGGTGTTTCCGGCGACCGGCATCCGGCCGACGACCCGCTGGGGTGAGGCCTCGAGGAACTCGATCCCCATCTTCTCCCCGAGGGTGCCGCCGTTCATCGCGTTCAGTCCGGTGAGAAGCTGCTCGTGCGTGCCGTTCGTCGGTTCGGTGCCCATCAACCTGCCTATCGCTCTGTGGTGGTCAACTTTTGTGTTGGTCAACTCTGTGTTGGCTCACTGGTGTTGCCCAACTCGGTGTCCGGTCGTGGCCCTAGGCTGCCATGCGTGAGCCGACTCCTGCTTCTCGACGGTCATTCGCTGGCGTATCGAGCGTTCTTTGCGCTTCCGGTGGCCAACTTCGCCACCAGCACTGGTCAGCCGACCAACGCGGTCTATGGCTTCACCTCGATGCTGATCAACGTTCTGCGCGACGAGAAGCCGACCCACATCGCGGTGGCCTTCGACGTCAGCCGCCAGACGTTCCGCATGGCCGAGTATGCCGAGTACAAAGCCGGCCGATCCGCCACGCCTGACGAGTTCAAGGGTCAGATCTCGTTGCTTCATGAGGTCCTGGATGCGCTGCGGATCCCGCACGTCGAGGTCGAGGGCTTCGAAGCGGATGACGTGCTCGCGACCCTGACGACGGCAGCCATCGAGCGGGCGGGCATCGACGAGGTGCTCGTCTGCTCCGGCGACCGCGACACGTTCCAGCTGGTGACCGACCGGGTGACCGTCCTCTACCCGGTCAAGGGGGTCTCCGAGCTGGCCCGCATGACCCCGGCCGCGGTCGAGAAGAAGTACGGCGTCCCACCCCAGCGCTACAGCGATCTTGCGGCTCTGGTGGGTGAGTCGTCGGACAACCTGCCCGGTGTTCCCGGCGTCGGCCCCAAGACCGCCGCCAAGTGGATCCAGCAGTATGGCGATCTCACCGGTGTGGTCGCCAACATCGCCGACATCCCTGGCAAGGCGGGTGAGTCGCTGCGGGACAACCTCGACCTCGTCCTGCGCAACCGCCGGCTCAACCAGCTGATCCACGACGTCGCGGTTGACGTCACGGTCGACGATCTCGAGCGCAAGACGTGGGACCGCGAGGAGGTTCACCAGGTCTTTGACGGCCTGGAGTTCAGGGTCCTGCGCGACCGCCTCTTCTCGACGCTCGAAGCCGTTGAAGTTGAAGCAGACTCAGGTTTCGACCTCGACGGTTCGGTGTTGTCATCCGCCGAGGTGCCGGCCTGGCTGGCCGAGCACACCGCGCCGGGAGTGCGAGTCGGCGTCCACGTCGACGGCACCTGGGCGCGGGGGACCGGCGATGCCCAAACCCTGGCCATCGCGACGGCGACCGGCGCAGCGGCATACATCGATCTGACTTCTCTCGACCCCACAGCAGAGGGCGCCGTCGCGGCCTGGCTGGGTGACCCTGGACGCAACAACGCCCTGCACGACGCCAAGGGTCCGATGCAGGCGCTGGCGGCCAGGGGTCTGTCGCTGGCGGGGCTGAGCAGCGACACCGCCCTGGCGGCCTACCTCGTGCGGCCGGACCAGCGGTCCTATGACCTGGCCGACCTCGTGCTTCGCCACCTCAGCCGCGAGCTTCGCAACGACACCGGGTCCGGCGGCCAGGGACTGCTGGACTTCAGCGCCGATGGCGAGGCCGAGGCGCAGACGGCAATGGTGCGCGCCCGGGCGATCCTCGACCTGTCCGTGGCGCTGGATGTCCAGCTCGAGCAGACAGGCGGCTCAAGCCTGCTCGCGCAGATCGAGCTGCCGCTGGTCGACGTGCTGGCCCGCATGGAGCGTGTCGGCATCGCTGCGGATGTCGCGGCGATGGAGGAGCTCGAGGCCGACTTCGCGGCCAAGGTGCGCGAGGCGCAGGGCGACGCGTATGACGCGATCGGTGGCGAGCAGATCAACCTCGGCTCGCCCAAGCAGCTGCAGGTGGTGCTGTTCGACACCTTGGGTATGCCGAAGACCAAGAAGACCAAGACCGGTTACACGACGGACGCCGATGCCCTGACCGATCTGTTCGCCAAGACCGAGCACCCCTTCCTTGAGGCGTTGCTGCGCCATCGTGATGCCACACGTCTGCGAGTGACCGTTGAAGGTCTGCTCAAGTCGGTGGCCGACGACGGTCGCATCCACACCACCTACCAGCAGACGATCGCTGCCACCGGACGTTTGTCATCGACCGACCCGAACCTGCAGAACATCCCGATTCGCACTGAGGAGGGGCGGCGCATTCGCGAGGTTTTCGTTGTGGGACAAGGGTTTGAGTCGCTGATGTCGGCCGACTACAGCCAGATCGAGATGCGGATCATGGCGCACCTGTCCGGCGACGAAGGTCTCATCGAGGCGTTCAGGTCGGGGGAGGACCTGCACCGGTTCGTGGCCTCGCGAGTCTTCGCGGTCGCACCCGAGGACGTGACGGCGGCGATGCGCTCCAAGATCAAGGCGATGTCCTACGGCCTGGCCTACGGACTCTCCGCGTTCGGTCTCTCCAAACAGCTGTCCATCCCGACCGGTGAGGCCGCGACCCTGATGACCGAGTACTTCACCCGGTTCGGCGGCGTTCGCGACTACTTGCAGGACGTCGTCGTCCAGGCGCGGGGGACCGGCTACACCGAGACGATGCTGGGCCGTCGGCGCTACCTGCCGGACTTGACATCGGACAACCGCCAGCGACGTGAAGCGGCTGAGCGGATGGCGCTGAACGCCCCGATCCAGGGCTCGGCGGCCGACATCATCAAGCTGGCCATGCTGCGTGTCGATGCCGCCCTGCGCGAGTCCGGTGTTTTCTCGCGGGTGCTGCTCCAGGTGCACGACGAGCTGGTGCTGGAGATTGCGCCGGGCGAGCGTGAGGCCGTCGAGGCGCTGGTTCGCAAGGAGATGGGCGCCGCCGTCGAGATGGACGTGCCGCTGGAAATCAGCGTCGGAGTCGGCGGTTCCTGGCACGACGCCGGTCACTGATGCTCGCGCCACAGCTTGCCCGCGCCGAGACGTGGCGGGTCTGGCGGGCCTTCCTGGCTGGCGGGGCTGTCACCGTCGCCCTGACGGCGCTGCTTACCTGGGGAGCCATGGCGCCGGGATACCTTCTCTATCGCGACTTCGTGACGGTGCCGGTTCCGGTGCTCAACGCGGCGGCGTTCGGGTCGGGAGGAGCGCCGCGTTCGGTGCCGCTGGACCTCGTCACGGCCTTGGCGGCCATGTTCGCTCCCTCCTGGCTTGTCCAGAAGCTTCTGCTGGTTGCGCCCCTTCTGCTGGCGGGCTGGGGTGTCTCGTTCCTCCTCCGCCACCGAGGAGCTGCTGCCACGATCGTCGCGGCCGTTCTGGCCGTCTGGAACCCGTACGTCGCGGAACGACTGCTGCTGGGCCAGGCGCCAACCCTGCTCGGCTACGCCATGATCCCGTGGCTGATCGCAGCGGTTCGCTCGCCGCGATCACGAGGGGTTCGTATCGCGCTCGTGACCCTCGCGGCGCTGCCAGCGGTCCTCACCCCGGTCGGGGGTGTGATGGCCCTGCTGACAGTCCTTGTTGCGGCCGCCAGCCTGCCGTTCGGGCGGCGCATCTTCGATGCGGCTCTGCTCGGACTGCCAGTGCTGGGACTATGCCTTCCGTGGATCCTCAACGGTCTGCGCGATCCGACCCGAGGGGCAATGCCGGCGGGTGCCACTGCATTTGCGGTTGCCACAGACTCACCTGCCGGCGTGATCGGCTCCGTGTTGACGTTGGGTGGCGTCTGGGCGCCGGGTGCCCATCTGGTCTCACGAACTAAATGGCCGACCCTGGGGGCCGAGATCGCGTTGGTGGTGGTGGCGATCTGCGCCTGGTGGTTTGTCCGGCGTGATCCGCGGCTTCGCCGGCCAGCTGACCTGGCGCTCGCGGCATACGGACTGGTGGTTGTCGTCGTCCTTCTGGTGGCTGGCCC
>JABBOX010000274.1 GCA_012927555.1 Phycicoccus sp. | reverse complement strand
ATCTTGCCAAGGCCTCCGGCGTCGGCAACCTGGTCATCCTGTTCGGCGCCAAGACCGGTGGCGACGGCATCGGCGGCGTCTCTGTCCTCGCGTCCGAGACGTTCGACGCTGACGGTCCGGCCAAACGCCCGGCGGTCCAGGTCGGCGATCCCTTTGCCGAGAAGGTGCTGATCGAGTGCTGCCTGGACCTCTACGCCGCCCACGTGGTCGACGGCATCCAGGACCTCGGTGGTGCCGGATTGTCTTGTGCGACAAGCGAGCTCGCATCCAACGGTGACGGCGGCATGCGCATCTGGCTTGATCGGGTCCCGTTGCGTGACGCCTCGCTTCGCGTCGAAGAGATCCTCATGTCAGAGTCCCAGGAACGGATGATGGCAGTCGTCGAGCCGGCCAAGCTCGAGGAGTTCATGGCGATCACCCGGCGTTGGGACGTCGAGGCGACCGTGGTCGGCGAGGTCACCGACGGCAAGCACCTCGAGATCTTCTGGGGCGACGAGCAGATCATCGACGTGCCGCCGCGCTCCGTGGCCCACGACGGACCCATCTACAACCGCCCGATGCAGCGACCGGCGTACCTGGCTGCGTTGCAGGGCAACGTTCCTGATGATCTGGCCCGCCCCGCGGACGGCGAGGGGCTCAGGGCGGCGCTGCTGTCGCTGATGGCCTCGCCGAACCTCTGCGACAAGTCCTGGATCACCAACCAGTACGACCGCTACGTCATGGGCAACACCGCCCTCGCGATGCCCGACGACTCTGGCGTGGTGCGCGTCGACGAGGAGACCGGCCGCGGAGTCGCGATCTCGACGGACTGCAACAGCCGCTACGCCCAGCTCGACCCCTATGCCGGCGCGCAGCTCGCGCTGGCCGAGGCCTACCGCAACGTCGCGACCGCCGGGGCCACGCCGCTGGCGATCTCGGACTGCCTGAACTTCGGCTCGCCGGAGGACCCGGGTGTCATGTGGCAGTTCGCAGAGGCCGTGCGAGGAATCGCGCAGGGCTGCCGGACGCTGGGCATCCCGGTGACCGGTGGCAACGTCTCGCTGTACAACCAGACCGGCGACGTCGCGATCCATCCGACCCCTCTGGTGGCAGTCCTCGGCGTCATGGACGATGTGGCCCGACGCACGCCGTCTGGTTGGAAGGCAACCGTCTCAGGGCAGTCCGACCAGGCCATCTACCTGCTGGGCACCACGGCTGACGAGTTCGGCGGCTCCGCCTGGACGCAGGTCGCGCACGACCACCTCGGCGGCCTGCCACCGAGGGTTGACCTCGCGCGTGAGCGTCAGCTCGGCGAGATCCTGGTGGGCGGCTCCCGCGACGGCCTTGTCGCGGCCGCACACGACCTGTCCGAAGGCGGCCTCGCGGTCGCCCTGGCGGAGGCCTCGCTGCGTAACGGCGTCGGTGCCCAGATCTCGCTGGACGAGGTCTGTGAGCGCGATGGCGTGGACGCGTTCACGTTGTTGTTCAGCGAGTCGACCGGCCGGGCGATCGTTGCCGTGCCTGCCACCGCAGAGGCGCGGTTCACCGACCTGTGCAAAGCGACAGGGGTCGCCCACGCCCGCATCGGCGTGGTCGACGGTGAGGCCGGGGCGCTGGACGTGCAGGGCCACTTCACCCTGCCGCTGGATGAGCTGCGCACGGCCCATACCTCGACACTTCCGGCGGTCTTCGCCTCGCGCTGATCTCGGCCGGTCCGCAGCAGCCGCCCTTCAGTGAAGCTCAGCCCTTCAGTGAACTTCAGCCCTTCAGTGAACTTCAGCCGGCTTTGGCGGGACCGTTTCCAGTGCCGTGGCATCGGCGTCGACCTGAGCTGACCATGCGACGGCCATCAGCAGGCCCAGGCACGACAGCAGTGCGACCGCCAGCACCGAGTAGGCCGAGGCCACTCCGGCATTGATCCCCCCGGCGCGAATCACCAGGCCCAGCACCATCTCGGCTGCGAACAGCGTTCCGATGAGGATGCCCCACTTGCGTAGCCGCTCAGTCCGCACTGCCATCACCGCTGTGGTGATGACGAGTACTGCCCCCAGGCCCGCCAGTCCCAGCCGCAGCACCTGCAACCACGGGTGAAGGTCGGTGTCGATCAGCTGCCAGATCGGCCAGCCCATGCACCTGGTGTAGGACAACGGAGCTGCCGCGAAGATCCCGGTGTCGTGCATCACGACCAGCACGATGACGCTCATCGCTGCCAGGCTTCTCACCTGCAAAGGGCGCCATTTGGGGGCCGATCGCAACGTGAGGTCGGACGTGAAGGAGCCCAGCACGACCGCCGCCACGCCCATTGCCGTCATCGCCGTCAGGGCGGCGAAGAGGTCGACGCCACCCAACCACGTAGGCAGGCTGCTCAACACCACGAGTCTGCCGAAAGCGCCGGATGCCAGGGCGCCCACGAGCGCCACCCATGGCAGGATCCGCACCAAGCGGTGTGGCCCCTTCAGGAACAGGGACATCACCGCGGCGGCCAGCACCAGGGGTCCGGCGGACATGGCGACCACCCGGTGGACGAACTCGATGATCGGGCTCAGCTCCCACTGCGGGGTGATCTGGTCCGGACGGCAACCCGGCCAGGTCGGGCAGGCAGCCCCCGACCCGGTGGCACACACCACCGACCCCATGGCCACGGCCAGGAAGACGAACAGCGCCGCGAGGCGGAATACGGTCAGCACAGCGGTCGGAGTCTCAGCGGTCGGAGTCTCAGCGGTTGGCGACCCAGCGGTCGGCGGGGCGGAGTCGTTCCTGGACATGGAGATATCTCCTGGCTGTCATGACGGCGGGCGGCAGTGCCCGCCCGACACCCTACGCACTGTGGTCGGCGGTGGCATGCTGACGGCATGACGGACTCGGTGATCGCCACGGCGAAGTACGACCTCCCTGTTCATGTCGCGGTGCCTCCCGGCTCGGGTCCGTGGCCTGGCGTGGTCGTCATCCATGACGCGCTGGGCATGGGCCAGGACGTGCGAAACCAGGCTGACTGGCTTGCTGGCGAGGGGTATCTGGCTGTGGTGCCGGATCTCTTCCGCGGCCGCGGCAGGGTGGCCTGCATGATCTCGGTCATGCGCGACGCGCGCGCTCGCCGTGGATCCTCGTTCGACGACATCGAGGCCGCGCGGGCCTGGCTTGCGGCGAGGGACGACTGCACCGGTGCGATCGGGGTGATCGGCTTCTGCCTGGGGGGTGGACTGGCCCTGTTGCTCGCTCCCGATCGTGGGTTCGCGGTATCGAGCGTCAACTACGGCACCGCATCAAAGGACGCCTATGCGGCCGACTTCCTCGAGAGGGCTTGCCCCATCGTCGGAAGCTATGGGGGCAAGGATCGGATGCTGCGCGGTGCGGCGGAACGGCTCGAGAAGGTACTCACGGAGGTCGGGGTCGACCACGACGTGAAGGAGTACCCCGAAGCCGGACACGAGTTCCTCAACGACCACGAGGGGGCCGGGGACAAGGCGCCCTCGGTGTTCGCTGTCATGGGCAAGCTCATGCCCGGAAGCGGCTATCACGAGGCATCCGCACAGGACGCGCGGAGACGGATCATCGCCTTCTTCAACACGTATCTGAAGACTTAGCCTCGATCTTTCACGCCTCGGGTGTTGAGCGTCGTTGCGACTGTAGGTCGCTGGCTTGGCTTGATTCTGTCATCGGGGTGTGACGGTGGCCCGAGTGTCGTCTCGGGTGGGCGCCGGTTCCAGGTGGCCGGGGGTCGCGCGGTCGTTGTCGGGACGGGTGAGGTGATTCCTATCCGGGGACTGCCAGTGCTCGTAGCCGCCGGACGCCTTCGTTGACCAGGTCGACCCAGGGCGCTTTGGCCGCGAGGTGGAGGCGGATCTGTCGGCCGGTGCGGGCGATCGTCGCCGGGACGCTGAAGAGCCGTAGCCGCAACCGTTTCGGCTCCCAGCGCCTGGCTTGATGGCCATTGAGGGCGAGCATCTGCATCCATGCGGTGATCTCGACGGCCAGGGCCACGATGGCGCACCAGATCTGGTTCTGAGCAAACCCCGCAAGAGGCAGGTTCATCAAACCGGTGTCCTTGGAGACCCTGATCCGGTCCTCGCACCGGGCCCGGCGGCGGTGCCGCAGCTCCAGGTCGGGCAGCTGGGTGGCGACCCCGCCGGTCTTGGTGTTGGTGGCGAATGCGGTGATCCGGTGGCCGTCGACGTCGGTGATCCGCAGCTGCGCACCGGGGTGGGGGCGTTCCTTACGGACGATCACGCGCATCCCTTCCGGCCACTTGGACAGGTCGAGCAGCTCGGTCAGCTCGGCGACCCACGCGCCGTCACGGATCTGATCGTGGGCGTCATAGGCCGGGGTCCACAGGTCGGCC
>JABBOX010000203.1 GCA_012927555.1 Phycicoccus sp. | reverse complement strand
CGACCTCGCCTCGATCCTTGACCACCACGCGGGCACCACCGCCGGCCCGACCCACCGCGCCGGTGAGGACGGGTCCCTGACCCAGGGCACGAGCGGCTGGGCCGCCCTGGGCACGGCCGCGGGCGGGGAACGCTTCGACGACGGCGAGCTGGAGGTGGCGCTGTGAGCGGCACGCCCAGAACCAAGACAGCGCCGGTCCCGACCCTGGGGGTCCCGACGCCGCCACCACTGCCCGAGGACCTCCAAGCACTGCTGCACAGGTTGCGGCTGCCCCACATCCGCCGGCACGCCCCCGAGGTCGTGGCCACAGCCAAGGCCCAACGCTGGGAACCGGTCGAGGTCCTGCGTGCCCTGTTCGCCGAGGAGGCCGCCGGGCGGGAACGCTCCGCCCTGGCCACCCGCCGCGCCGCCGCAGGCTTCCCCACCGGCAAGACCTTCGGGGCGTGGTCGCCTGAGGCGTCTTCGATTCCGGCCCCGACCCAGCAGGCGCTACGCACCCTGGAATGGGTCCACCGACGGGAGAATCTGGTGGTGTGCGGGCCGTCCGGGACTGGTAAGACGTTCCTGCTCGAGGCCCTGGGACAGCACGCCGTCGAGCAAGGACTGCGCGTGGCGTGGTTCACCCTCGAAGACCTCGGGGTCCTGCTGCGCCGGCACCGCGCCGACGACACCGTGACCAAGGCCATCGCCCGCGTGCTGCGAGCAGATCTGGTGGTGGTTGATGACATTGGGCTCTTGCCGGTGGCCGCCGACGCGGCCGAGGGCCTGTACCGACTGGTCGATGCCGCGTACGAGAAACGCTCCGTTGCGATCTCGTCGAACCTGCACCCAGCCGCGTTCGACGAGCTGATGCCCAAGACCCTCGCGACCGCGACCGTCGACCGTCTCCTGCACCACGCCCACATCTGTCAGACCAGCGGCGAGTCCGTGCGCCTGTCCCAGGCCCTGGCCGGTCAAGGAGTGAGCCCATTGAACTGAACAACAAGGCGGTGATGGTCAGCACTGGGCAGATCCCATGGCCATCACCGGGCAGAACTCGTGACCGTCACCGGGCAGGTTTCACGACCGCCCCTGGGCAGAACTCAATGGCCCTTGACAAGCGGGCTCGTCGGGAACGCCTCGATGTAGAACAGGTTGTCGCCGAGAGCTGTCGACGTTGCGGCGAAAGCGCCGTCGGCCGAGAGCAGGCCCCTCTGAGAAAGAAACGGCACGCCTATCCGCTGCGCGGTAACCAGTGCGACACCGGCACCCCCAACTGCGCCCAGCCTCAAGATGGTGCGTCGGGACACCCCTGTTTCTGCAGACTGCTCGGGCACCACAGCGCTCACTTCCGCTGGAGCCGTCAGGTCGCCCTGTGGCGCTGATGATGTCGGCTCTTGAGATCTCATAACGGCCTCTCCTTTTCGCCATCTGAATCCCGCTTCGGTGATTCCTCAGCCCAGGATTGTCTTGACAGGCCCCGCGCTTTGGAGGGAGCACTTCGGCGCTTCTCTGAGGAGCAGGGCGAGCAAAGAAACAGTCCCGCCGGCGAGGTTGGGTCGTCTACGCGACCATGGTCGTAGGACCTGGGACTAGTACCAGTGCGAAGGCGCGAGTGCCCCGGCAGGGTCGGAAGATCACGGCATCCTTGACCGAAGGGCTCGTGCAGAGGGGCCCGTCGCTGACGCGAAGGGCCCCTCTGGTTAGACCCCGGCTACCCGGCCGTGACCGTGAACGAGCCGGCGGTGCCACCGACGGTGGACTCGATCCAGACGGTCAGTGGGTTGGTGGCCGGAGCCGCCGCATTCGTCGCCCGCATGCTGAACACCGGAGGTGGACCGGCGGTCACCAGCGCGGCGACGAGCACCGTGCCTGCGAGGCTGCCCGCGTGGACCTTGAAGGTGGCGCTCACGACCGTCCCGTTCGCCGGGGTGACGGTAAGCCGGAAGGTCAACGCGTTGCTCGTCATCGGGAACTTGTACAGCGGGAGGCTGAACGAGGGGCTGAGCGTGGTCACACCGGTCAGGGTTACCTTGTCCGGGTCGGGCGCGCCGAGCCCATATTGCCACGTCGTAGCACCCCTGGGGTGAGAAGGAGATTCACCATGATTACGAGAGCAGGAGCCGAGCACGCGACGACCGGTCCGCGAGGAGGGGTCGTTGTGGTGAGCAGGCCCTCCTCGTAGCGGGGTCAGACCGGACCGTCCGCGCCCAGGTTTTCGCGAGCCCACATTGCCGCGCTGGTGCGGTCCGTTACGCCGATCCGGCGGAAGACATGAGTGACATGGACCTTGACGGTCCGTTCGCTGATGCCCAGTGTGCGGCCGATCTGCTTGTTCGCCAGCCCTTTGGCCACCAGCCGCAGCACCTGGAGCTCACGGCCGCTGATGGTGTCCCTGATGCGCGGTGTGGCTGATGGCAGCAGTACCCGCGCCACCCGCGGGTCCAGTGGGGCGTGCCCCAGTGCTGCCGACCGGATCGCCGCGAGCACCTCACGGCCGTCGCAGTCCTTGAGCAGGTAGCCGACGGCACCCGCCGCCAGGGCATCGGCAACCCGTTCCTGGTCGGCGAAGGAGGTCAGCACGACCACGCGGATCTGCGAGTGGTCGCCCAGGATTCGTCGGGTTGCCTCAACCCCGTCCATCCCGGGCATGGACAGGTCCATCAGCACAACATCCGGTTCGAGCTCGCCGGCCAGCGTGACCGCGAGTTCACCGCCTCCCGCCTCGCCGATGATGTCGAGGTCGTCGGCGGTGGCGATCAGGGCGGCCAGCCCGGCTCGCACGAGCGGATGGTCGTCGACCAGCAGGACAGTGGTCATGGGTGGGGGATCCTCAGCTGCCAGCGGGTGCCGAACCCAGGCGAGGAGCTCAGGAGCAGCTCGCCACCGGCGGCGGCCGCCACATCACCGAGAACGCGCAGACCGAAATGGCCCTCGCTGGGGTGGGCCAACCGCTCGGCTGCATTGAACCCGACGCCGTCGTCGATGATCTCCATCACGGTATGCCTCTCTTCCGGTTCCAGACGCACTTGCACCGCCGTCGCCGCCGCGTGCTTCGCGATGTTGTTCAGACATTCTCTGGCGACCCGAAATACCAGGCGTTCGCCCGCCGCGTCCAGCCCTGACTGTGGCGCGAGCTGGAGGGTCACGGCAGTCCCCCGCGATCGCAAATTGGACACGAGGTCGGTCAGTGCCGCCTCCAGCCCGGCGCTGGCCAGGCTCGGGGGATAGATGTCCAGTAGCAGCGAGCGCAGGGCACCGATACTCGTGCGGACCGTGCCAGCCGCCGAGCGTAAATCATCGGCGAGATCAGGCTGATCCAACGACCACGCCCGCTCGGCCGCGCCAGCAACGGCGAAGGACGTCGCTGCAAGCTCCTGGACCACCCCGTCGTGAAGGGCCCCGGCGATCCGGCGGCGCTCCTCGGTCGAGGCTTCGACCGCCCGCTGCAGTAGGGCCTCGCGTTGCACCTGGGATCGCTTCAGCTGGTTCAAGAGTCGCCACAGGATCGGCATCAGCAACACCACGAGCAGGAGCAAACTGGTCAGGGTCACTCCGGCGAAGCCCTTCCACAACTGTCCGGTGCGCGCGGCGACCTCGTCGTACTGCAGGTAGATCTCGAACAGGACCGGCTTGCCGGACGGGGTCCAGATCGGTCTGTAGACCTCCAGCAGTTTGCCGCGATCTCGTTCCAGACGGTTCTCGGGAGCGGTCAGGTCGGACACGTTCGCACGGGTCTGGCGATGGACAAGGGCATCTTGTTCCTCCGATCCCAGGGGAAAGCGTTGGCCGATCAGGGCTGGCGCGTCGGAATAGAGAATGCGCCCCGATGGGTCCCAGATCTTCACCCGCACGATCGACCCGCCCAGAACATGCTCGCGGACCAGCGTGTCCATGGCTGCCACTGCGGACTGCTCACCGGTCAAGAGTGCATCGCTCAGGGCAGGCTGCGCCACGGCATCTGCCAACAGGTTCGCGGTCTTGGCCGCATCGTTGACCGCCTCCGCCTCGGCCAACCGCCGGGAGGCCGCCACCCCCAGAAGTGCAACGGCGAGCAGCACCACGAGCGCCCCGGCGATCACCTGGGCGAACACCCGTCGCGGTTGCACAGCAGGCTCTCTCGAGCGCGCGGACGTGCCCGCCGCGACCCGAACCCACGGCGGGCGAACGACCTGATCAGTGCTCACGAGTGCCCAGAACTGTCGTCCTTACCGCTGGTTGCGCCGGTGTCCTCGCCATGCCCGACATTGTCGTCCTTACCCGAGCCACTGTCGCTCGCTGTGTCGTCGCCGGGCTCGACGTGGGCGCTCAATCTGAAGCGCCCCAGCTTCTCTGCCGTTCCTATACGGGGTGCGGCTCTCGGTTGAGAGCAGCG
>JABBOX010000226.1 GCA_012927555.1 Phycicoccus sp. | reverse complement strand
AGACCCGCGACCAGGCGTGGCCAAAGCTCATCGTGTGGTGGGCTGCCTCGGGCCACGTCTTGTTCACCCCGGCGGCAAGGACAACACACGACGGCGAGTACCGCGTCCTGTCAGGGCGGCTCGTCGCCGAATGACGCCCGGTCACCGTGCGTCCGCCCACCGGCGATCGACGCTGTGTCCGGCCCAGGAGCTTGAGCGCGGCGGGGCGATCGGGCGTCATCACCACGGCATCAGGGGCCCAGCTGCGCCCATCGAGACTCCGAAGCTCGGTGACCCGATCGCCCGTCCACGTCACAGCAGAGATCGTGGTGTCGAAGGCGAACTCAACACCTGCCTTGCGCGCCGCCGCCTCCATGGCGGTGGGGAGGGCATTCATCCCGCCGACGGGATAGAAGACGCCCTCGACCAGGTCCATGTAGGAGATCACCGAGTAGATAGCCAGTGCGCGGGCGGGGGAGACCCCTGCATACATGGCCTGGAAGCTGAAGACGCGCTGGAGGCGCTCGTCGCGGAAGTAGCGGGCGACCGTGGGTGCAAGTCGTGAAAACCCACGCAGGGCAACGAGCTTGGCCAAGGAAGTGCCGACGAGGTCGACGGGGGAGTCAAAATTGCGGTCGATGAAGTCGCGCATCTGGAGGCGATACAGGCGGGTGACAAACTCGACGTATCGTCTGTAGCCGTCGGCGTCGTGGGATCCGTTGGAACCGCTGAAGATCCGGATGCGCTCGGCCATCTCGGCAACATTGCTGGTGACGGAGAGCGCTGTGCCGTCAGCGAACTGGGCGCGATAGGCAGGATCGAGAGGTCGCAGGGTGACCCAGTCGGAGAGCTGCTCGCCCAGTGCCGCGAAGCAGTCGGCAAACAGGTCGGGCATCGTGAGGACGGTGGGGCCCGTGTCGAGGTGATAGGTCCCTCCCTCGGTCGCGGGCAGGGACACCCGCGCAGCCCTGCCACCGGGGGCGGACTCCGCCTCCAGGACGGTCACCCGGCGCCCGGCGCCAGCCAGATGCATGGCCGCCGAAAGACCCGCCAGCCCGGCGCCGACGACCACCACGTGGCCAGGGGTCGCGCCGTGAGGCGCTTGCTTGATGCCGTGGCGCCGCGTGGTCGCTCGACCGCTCACGCCGAGCGGGCGGTCGAGACGTCGATGAGGGCGTCCAGCGCCGCCCTGCCCTCGTCGGTCAGCGTGGTCGTGGAGTGAAGGGCTGTGCGAGCTGACGCGCTGAGCTCCTGGATCATCTGCTCGACGCGATCAAGGGCGCCGCTGGCGATGATCGCCTCGCGCAGCTCGTCGACCCTGGGCTCGTCCAGATCCGGCAGGCCGAGCAGCTTGTCGAACAGCGCGACGGTGGTCTCGCTGGCGTCGTCCAGGGTGAGAGCGACCAGGACCGTGAGCTTGCCCTCGCGCAGGTCGTCGCCTGCGGGTTTGCCCGTCTCTGTCGGGTCTCCGAAGACGCCGAGCACGTCATCGCGCAGCTGGAAGGCTTCGCCGAGGTCGAGCCCGTAGGTCGAAAGAGCGTCGAGATCGGCTGCGCTGACACCGGCTGCCGCGGCTCCGATGAGCAGCGGCTGCTCGATGGTGTATTTGGCGCTCTTGTATCGAATCACCCTGCGGGCGCACGTGATTCGTTCATCTGTGGTCAGCTCGTCCCAGCCGCGGGCGGACTCGAGCACGTCCAGGAACTGTCCGCCCATCAGCTGCGTGCGCATCCGGTCGAAGACGGGGCGGGCCCGGGCCAGCTCGGCCATGGGAAGCCCCGACGTGGCAAAAAGCTCGTCGCTCCAGGTCAGGCACAGGTCACCGCCAAGAATGGCGCCGGCGAGGCCGAACCGGTCGCCGCTGCCCGCCCAGCTCGCGGCGGCATGCTCGTTGGCCAGGCGTTTGTGTGCCGTCGGCATACCGCGTCGGGTGTCGCTGTCGTCCATGACGTCGTCATGCAGCAGCGCTGCGGCCTGGAAGAACTCCATGGCGGTCGCCGCCCTGATGACGGCCTCGCTGTCCGGTCCACCGCCGGCTCGATAACCCCAGTAGAGGAAGGCGGCCCGCAGCCGCTTGCCACCTCGCAGCAGGGCGCTCACTGCCTCGACCAAGGGGGTGAGGTCGTCGCCGATCTCGGACAGGACAGCCGACTGGCTGAAGATTTCGGCGTCGACTGCGATCTGCACGCGCGCGCGCAGATCGCTGGTGTCCAATGGGTTCGACAAGGGCCCTCCCAGATGCTGAGTGGTCTGAGCCTACGTGCTGTCGTTCGCATAGTCTGGCCGGCATGGCGCGTGGAACCTCATCGATACTCCCTCAACCGGAGCACCTCAGCCGCTCGATTCCGCGGCTGCTGGCCGAGGTGGGCACGTCGTACAGCTTCGAGTTCTTCCCCCCCAAGGACGATGCGGGGGAGCGGACCCTCTGGGAGGCGATCCGGCATCTGGAGCGCATTCGCCCGACGTTCGTCTCGGTGACCTATGGGGCCGGCGGCTCAACCCGGGACCGCACCGTGCGGCTGACGAGCAGGATCGCGCGCGAGACCACCCTGACACCGATGGCTCACCTGACGTGTGTGGGGTCGACCGTGGCCGAGCTACGTCAGGTCGTGGGGGAGTATGCCAGCGCAGGTGTGCGCAACGTGCTCGCGCTGCGCGGGGACCCTCCCGGCGGCCTTGGAACCCCTTGGCCACCCCACCCCGATGGTCTCAACCACGCGGACGAGCTCGTGGCCCTGGTTCGTTCGCTGGGCACGTTCACCGTTGGCGTGGCCGCGTTCCCTGACCGGCATCCCGAGTCCGCGAGCTTCGACCAGGACGCCGACGTGCTCGTACGCAAGGCCGACGCGGGAGCAGAGTTCGCGGTCACGCAGTTCGTGTTCGACCCCGACAGCTATGTGCGGTTGCGCGACAGGGTGGTCGCCCGCGGGCGCGACCTGCCGATCATCCCCGGGCTGATGCCGGTGACGAGCTTCGGGCAGGTACGCCGGATGGCCGAGCTGTCCGGGACACCGCTGCCTGCTGTCGTGGTCTCGCGACTCGAGGCAGTGGCCGATGATCCTGCGGCCATCCACGAGGTGGGCGTGCAGATCGCCACCGAGCTGGCCCAGCGACTGTTGGCCGAGGGCGCACCGGGGCTGCATTTCTACACGATGAACAAGTCGCCGGCCACGCTTGAGGTCTTCGCAAACCTGCGGGGCTGAGTCCCTCAGGTTCGCGACGCCTCAGCCGGTTGAGGCGTCAGCGGCTGACGTCAACCGGCTGACGTCAACCGGCTGAGGCGTCAGCGGGCGAGACGCCAGCAGTCGGGTCCCGTCGGTCCCACAGAAGCTCGGGACGGAACTCGTTCGTGTGGCCGTCGGGTTCGGCCGGCGACGGCAGGCCGAGCCTGATGCCGAGGGTGGCCAGGACGTGGTCCACTTCGTCAACGTCGTAGCCCGCACGGAACGTCGTCGAGGTGAAGCAGATTTCGGTGACGTGCTGGCCGTTCAGCGTGCGCTCGGCCAGGGGGAGCGCGAGGTTGGCAGCGATGAGATCCACGAAGCGGTCGACCTCTTGCTGGTTGTAGCCGGTGCGGAACTTCGTCGGGGTGAACCTCAGGTTTGAGACGTCCATCGTGCTACCCCTCGGATCGGATCGGTTCCGGTGCCCTGTAAGGCACCTCGCGGTTCTGACAACCTAGTCCCGCAGGTCCGACATCCGCTCGTGGGCGCGCCGTGAACCGGTCGTTCAGGCGACTTCGGCAGGTTGCCCCCCTGTCAGGCGCAACAGCTCGTCGTACGAGGTCGGGAAGACCGTGTAGGGGTGACCTGCTGCGGCCCACACCTGGTCGTAGCGGCTGAGGGAGATGTCGACGACGGTCTCGACGGGATGGAGAAGGGCGACGGGCGCCACGCCTCCGATCGCAAATCCGGTGTGCTCACGGACGAACTCGGCGTCGGCGAGGGAGACCTCGGTGAGCTCCAGCAGGTCCGCGACCTTGATGATGTCGACGCGATGGATCCCTGAGGTGAGGACCAGCAAGGGCCGGATCGTCTTGTTGCAGTGAGCCCGGAAGACCAGCGAGTTGGCGATCTGGGCGGTGTCGATGCCCAAGGCTTCGGCGGCCTGTCGCGCCGTCCGGGCAGCATCGTCGAGGACCGTGATCTGACCGCGAACACCGAAGGACGTCAGGACTGCGGCCACGCGACGTACCGAGGGATGTTCGAGAACGTTCTCGACACTCGGACTGGTCATAGGGGCACGGTAGCCGTGCTCGGCTACAGCACGGAAGAGGGTCGCCCAGACGCCGGGGTTGACGGGCTGTCGGAGTCGCGGTGTACATTCAGATCAATCGAACACACGTCCTGCATCTCTGCTTGAGTGCAGTTGAGGCTCAGCCGCCGATCAAGTC
>JABBOX010000025.1 GCA_012927555.1 Phycicoccus sp. | reverse complement strand
GTTGGTGGCCGCCACTGGGCAGATCCCATGGCCACCAACGGGCAGTTTTCATGTCCGCCACTGGGCAGTTTCTACTGGCCATTGACACCTGGCTGCCCTGGCGGACGGACGGTTGTCACGCGAAGAAGTCTCGGCTTGGGCGCGTCCCTTCGTTGTCGAGGACTCAACGCATCCGAGTTCAATGGACTCGCCAGTGTGGCAAGGGCTACTGCAGCTCATCGGTGCTGACCTGCGTGAGGCGCCCAACGACTATCTACACGACGTTGATGACTTCAAGAAGTGGCTAGCAGACTTCCGGCGATCCATCGAGGAATGACCGGGAGTCTGGCCATTCGCCGGGTTCAGGTGCCAGCTCGGCCCACATCTGTCGCAACGCCCTGTCATCGGTACGACAGCGGACGCGCGACTCGCGGCAGAAGCGCGCGTTTATGGCCTCAGCGCCTTGGTGAGGCCGGCCGTGCGACCCTTGCACCGTGGCTGGCCCTGAATCCGAGCGAATCGTCATAGCCAACTGGAATGCTCGAATGGCTTCAATCATGTTTCTGCTCTTGTTGGCTGGCGCCGCAGTGGGCGGGATCTACGACCCCGTCGATCGATCCGCCACAGGAGCACTGTGGCCTGGGGCGTTATTCGTCGTCGCCCCGATGATGCTCGCGCTCAGAGGCTTCATCGTTGGTGTGGTTGTTGTCGGGGACAACGTGATCTCTCGCGGGTGGTTCAGGACGCGGACCATCGCCAGGGCAGACATCTCCGCCGTCCGGGCAGTCAACTACTCGGGGTATTGGAACCGCTCCAGCTCGTCCAAGCTCTTCTCGATGTTGGAGCTCCGGGTGGCCGGCAGCGAGGTCGAAATTCCCGCGGTGGTGGGTCGGCCCGTCAAGGTGCAGCGTTTGGCGAGCGAACTGAGAGACGCCTTGAGTCTTGGGGCCAACTCCGATCAGGTGGGCCGCCCCTCATCGCAGAATTGAGCGCACCATTCGCGGCACGTAAGTGCGTTGGTGAGCGCTTTTCTCTCCAGGGTCCGGGGGCCCCGGACCAGCGGTTCGGCCGGTCATACGAACTCTGGCGTTATCGTCATGCGTGAGGCTGCGGCAAGCCACACTCAGGGGATGAACGTGGTAGATCGAAACCCCCGCGTACTTCCCCTTGATGGCTGGGGCACGCCCGGACCATCACGTTGCGCGGTGGCATGATGGAATATGCGCGGCTGCTTGTGCGGTTCCATTGGCGCTGGAGAGTTATTTGCCTGGTCCGATTGGGCGGATATTTATGAACGAGACGAAACGCCATAGGATAGCCTCGCAGGTGAACGAAACGGGAGTGTTTGACAGCAAGTGGGTACTGTTTGCTGGGATGGCTTCACTCCTCGGTGCGATTCCTTTGGGTATTGCGCTTCTGGTGCCATTGCCCGCGTGGATCCTTCTGGTTGCCATAGTGGTGATCCTGACAAGTGCAAGTTTTGTTTATGCTCGGAACTTTAGAATTGCCCGGAAGAGAGGTATGTCGCGACTTCGAGCCGCGGGCGCTAGTTTTCGAATCTTCTTTCGGTGGCTCTTTTGGATGTTTCCTTGAATCCACGCCGCTGGGCTACAGCACTTGAAATGGCCCGGCCTCGTTGACTCGACGGCCCCCTATTGTTGCCTGGCGCAAACGTGCTCTGGACAAAATGGCCCGCTGCGTGTCGCCATCGCCGTGCAGCTGGCGCCTGCCGCCCAAGGCCTGACCCGACCGATATCGGGTCGGTCGTCACCGACAGCTCTCGTTCGGTATCGGGAAGAACGCCTTCGGGTGGGCGCGCAGTCCTGTTGCGCGCGCACCACGGCACAGGAGCGGATGATCTGAGCAATGATGGCGCTGATCTGGAGTGGGACCTCGCTCAAGGGCAACCGATGGGTGCGCTTATAGGTACCCATCCATGGTTTGATCATGTCGCCCACAGTCTGGTTGCCGAAAGGTGGCAGATATTCATGTCCATGCGAGCTTCATCTTGCGGCCTGCTAAATATATGCCGGTGCCTATTGCAATGGAGAGCAGCGAGCCGACCCAGGCATCTATCGGGTCATTATAAATTTCGTAGGTGCCATCCTTGGAGACTAGCCTGAGTTTGACGCCTTTGTCTATCGGGGTAGCCTCTTCGGCAAGCATGACTTGGCGTCCATCATCCAGCCTGACGCGAATAGCGAAACTGCCGGATGAAGGTGACTCAACTGAAGCCAGAACTATGCCAGACCTAACAGTTGGTGGGCTCGATACCAGGCCTCCAACGGCAAAGATGAGCCCCAAGAGCCCGAGAGCAATGAAAAGCCCGCCAAAAAGCGTGGACAGGAATCCGAAGAATCGAATATAGGATTTAACACCTGACATATTCATGGCAGCGCGATATGGACGTACGCATCCGTCTCCATCCGTGGCCTCACCGTGACCGCCTCCCGTCGATCCCGATCGTGCCACAGGCGCGCTCATTGGGGCGTTCGGCTCACGGGCGCAATCTCGCTGAGTGCACGTCCTCAATTCGGCTAGGAGCGCGGATCGCGGCTGCGGATGCTTCTCCGGCACACTGGTGGGCATGCGCTCAACAAGGGCAGAGCACAAATCATGCGCGTAGCCGTGTTCGTGATCGATGGTCACGACATCGATCTATACCCAGATGCCGAGGGCGCGGCCAGGGAAATCGAGGGTTACGACGCTGTGAGCCTGGACTATTTCGGCGCGGACGGCACCGTCTACATGGCGACCGTCGAAAGGCCCGAGTGGGGACCCGTCACTCTGCATCGAACCCAAGACAATCGCCTGGACGACTTGGTCCAACTGCTCCGCGCAGAGGCAGAAGACAGAGGCTTGTCGCTGCCGCCTGAAACCCCAGACGATCCCGAGACGATCTGGGGCGCACTCCTAGCCGCACAACAGGAAAAGCAGGGGAGGCGTCGCTCCCGACGTCGGTGGTGGAAGCGTCGCGCGGCGGAAGCACTGCCAAAGGAGTGACTGCCCGCTCATCGGCACCTTCGGATCACGTGCCCTCACATCGGCAGATCCGGTAAACACGCCAGAGGTCCTCGCCCGTCTCGCGGCCGGAATGACGCGATCAAGGCAGTACAGGGTGTTTCAGGACCCGCCGCAGCTCAGTTGCGTGACGTCGCGCGAGCGCGAGCCTTCATCTGGTGGGCAGGGCGTGATCACGAACCATCACTTCGCACGGGTGCCGGCAGCCTGAGGTACCCCCAGAGTGCGAGGAGGCTGGCCGCGACCACAACTGAGACCATCACTGTCGCTGGCACGGTGTTGGCGGCGCCCGCACCCATCATCAGGACCATCGCCGCGATGATGCTGGACCCCATCAACCCCGAGAACACCAGCCACGGTGCCAACCAGAACAGGCCGTGTTCCCGGCCCTTCAGGGTCGCGATGCCGCTGATGATAAAGCCCGGCAACACCATCGACAGGTCAATCACATGGATCGGGTTCACCCACAACCCCGCATCGGTGAGGCTCGCCGGCACCTTGCCCATCAGCAGAGCCGGCACCAGCTCGCTGAGCCACAATCCGGCGAACAAGACGCCGGTGGTGATGATCACCCAAGCCGCAACCGTCCGCGAGCGTCCCTGCGGGTATTGGATACCCCCGCCACGCACGCGATCTACGTTGAAGATGAGCCCCCAGGCGCTAAGACCCAGCACCGCGACGTAGACCAGGAACAGGTAGTTGAGGTGGACGGCCACCGCGTACACGATGAACGCATAGATCAGATACAGCAAGGCGCCGAGCCAGACCAGTGCGGCGCGCTGCGATCCCTTCCGGTAGCGAAGGGCGGCCACAACAAGAACGACCACCGCGAGCAGGTTGCCCAGGTCTTGGCCCTTGGCCTGAGTGGCCCAGTTCTCGGTTTCCTGTCCGTAGACCTGTGGGTCAGCGAGCCCTGCGACACTGGCGAGGACAACGAGCAGCGAAATGACCCCGGACCAAACTACGACCGACCGGGGCGGCACTGTCTTCATGCCACCACAGTAGGGCCCACAACACCGTGACCTCACCGCCTGCCCGGGCTAGAAACGATCGCCTTCAGGCAGTCACGCCGCTCCAGTCGGCTCGCAGCGAGTTTCGGCAACTGCGTCGATCTGGGCGCGGTGATGCCTTCCCCACGGTGGGCGGTAGGACGCGCCCGCACATCGGCGTAGTGAGGTCGTGATTTGTCGACCGCCCACCGTCTCGATGGCGGAACGGCGACCGGTGATCCGAGACTGCCCTTGGCCGAAGCCGAGTCCCGACTGAGCCGAGCGACTCGTCCCGCAGCCCGATCCGTTACGGGGCAGTTCCTGTCATGACATCACGGCGTCCCCGGAGTACTGGCGAGTGACCGTGCCGGCTAACAGTCAGACGGACTGACCTACGGGAACGCTGTCTGGGTCATCGGGGCCAGGCATGGGCTCGGCCGGAGCGGGAGGAAGGGTCTCCGGTGTA
>JABBOX010000029.1 GCA_012927555.1 Phycicoccus sp. | reverse complement strand
GCGCCCGGCGTGGGGACCGCTGACGCGGCCCGCGGCGGTGACGTCCACGACAACGCCCGGGGTTTCTGCGCGGTCGCCAACAAGGACGACACAGGTGGCGGTGCGGCCCGGGTGCTCATCGACGAGGCGCAGCAACTGGGCCATCGCGGGGGTCTCTGTGCCGGCGGCGTCGACCATCAGGAGCCGGCTGGGCCATGTGTCGTCGCCGAGCTGGGCGGCGCGTGCTGTGGTCACGTCGTGTCCCAATGCGGCGACGCGGTCGATCGTGGCGACGGCGTCGGTGAGCACCTCGGCCGCGAGGTCCGAGCCCCCGTAGTGGTACCGGACGCGCTGGGAGTTCATCGGCGCGATCTCTGCAGCGATACCGACGCAGTCCACGGTCACCTCGCGTGACCAGGGGTTGCAGGCCAGTTCGGCGGCCAGGTACCGGGCGAAGTCCTGGCCGTAGGTGGGGTCTCCAGTGATGGTGATGGCGGCTAGGTCCTCGCAGTTGAGCAGCCACGCGTCGTCGTTGTCGCTGGCGCCGATGGTAACCAGCAGCGGGTAGGGGGCGGGCTGGTCTGGCTCGTGTGGTCCGACCTCGTCGAGGTCGACGCCGGTGGGGCAGCCCCACCGCATCCGGTCTTCGCTGCCCTGCCAGGGTGCGGGCAGGTCCTGTGCTTGGCTCAGGTGAAGGACGAGGCCGCCGGCGATCAGCTCGACAGCCGCGACGTGCGGCATGTTCTGCCTCGCGGTGCTTTGGCGGGCTGCGAGTCGCCGCAGTATGGCGTCCATCAACTCGACGGTGGGTGCAGACCTCGACCCGGAGGCGGTCAGCGTCTTCTCGACCGGTGCCAGAACGGGTTCGGGGACCGCGATGGTCCGCCCTGGCCGGCGGGCTCGGAACTGTGCCCGGCGGCGCCGGCGTAGCAGCAGCAGCATCGAGCCGGCCAGGATGGTTCCCGCGCCGGTCAGACCCTCAAGCATCCAGGGCGCGCTGGGCGTGTCCTCGACCGCGGTGGCCGCCTCTGGGTTTTGGTTCGGGCCAGCCGACTGGTATGCCTCCCCGCTCTCGACCGGCACCCGTGTGCGGTGTGCCGGTGCCGGGCGGGTCTTGGCGGGATCGGCCTTTCCGGGCTTCGGGCCGGAAGACCTAGTCGAGGTGGTGGCGGCGGGGACCGTCAGGGTCCAGCCCACATCGATCACGTCGGGGTCGGCCAGGTGGGCGCGTCCGGGCTGGGTGGTGGCCTGGGACGCCTCGAAGATCTCCGGGTAACGGGAGGGGTCCCCGAGCTCCGCCTGGGCGATTTCCCAGAGGGTGTCGCCGCGGTGGACGGTGACGGTGTGCTCACCGTGTTGGCCCTGCTGGTCGTCGACGGGCAGGTTCAGGACCCATCCGGGCTTGAGGAAGCCGGGCCGGTGACCCAGGACGTCGGTGTTCAGCGCCGCGATCTCCGGGTATCTGTGCCCGGCACCCAGGTGATCACTGGCGATCGACCACAGCGTCTCTCCCCGCTGCACGGTGTGCTTTACCGTGGCGGGCGGTGTCTCCGCCTTGGCTGTCGACCTCGCCACGTCTGGTGCCGAAGCGGAGGGCCCCGCAGTCGAGGTACTGATGGTCTGGTTGTGGCCACCGGCGAGGTTTGGTGTCGAGATAACCGCAGGGGCCATGGCTGTTGGGGCCGGAACGGCGGCGGCCGGCGGCGCGCCCTGCACCGACATGGGTGCAGCGATGAACAGCAACATCGCGGTGCTCACTAGGGCGCGGGCAGCGGCCTGCGGCAGTCTCAGACCGGGCATACGCGGCACCCGGATCCCGCGAACCCGGGAGATCAGCTCAAGGGAGATCGAGAGGGTCAGGAACGCCCACGCCGCCCAGGCGAGGACCTTGATGAAGCCGAGGGCGAGGGTGCCGTCGTCTTGGCTGGACAGGGCTGACCAGATCGTCTCCACCGATGGCATGGAGGCCGGGATCGGGCTGGCCCCGATGGCCAGCAGGGCCAGCGGGAGCCCGGCGACGATCGCCAGCAGGGCGCCGGTGGCCAGCAGCCCGCGCAGGCGGGTCGCCAGCGTGGTCATCGCTCCACTCCCCCGACGGCCCGGACGATCCGGGCCGAGGCGTGTCCGGTGACGGTCAGCCGGTTGAGCCCGATGATGCCCAGGAACGTGGTCTGGTAGGTGTCGGTGGTGGTGACCACGAGCGTGTCTCCTCCTTGGATCGTGGCGGAGCCGGACACTCCGGCCGCGGCCAGGTAGTCCCGGGCTGCGGACTTCGCGGCGCCAGTGTCGACCTGGACACCTTGCCCTCGGATGGCTGGACCGGCCAGGACCTGTTCTCCGCCGACCCGGGCCGCCTGGGCCGCGACGTCGCGTGCGCGCTGCTGGGTGTGGACCTGGCCGCCGAGGTCGACGGCGAGTCCCACCAGGATGATCATCACCAGGCTGGCTGTGGCCAGCCAGATGCTCACCGACCCCCGTTCCCGATCCCGGTCCGTGCTGGCTGTGGTGATGGCCATCATCGCTCCCGGTAGGTGTCGAGGGGACTGGACATGGTGGCGGTGATGGCCTTGCTGCCGGGCACCCCTGGCAGGGAAAGGTCGGACAGGTTGACGTCGCAGGTGACGGTCGCGCTGATCTTCGCCGGGGTGCCCACGGGCGAGGCGAACCCGCTGGTGTCGACGCTCACTGTGGTTGTCACGCAGTTCACGTGCTGGTTGGCCAGGCTGGTCGCCGCCGCGGTGTTCCCCTCGGTTTGGGCTGCGCCCTGGGTGCGGGCGATGGATGCCGAGCGGGCGGCGTCGGCTGCGGCGGACTGCACCCCCTGGTGGGCGATCGCGACCCGGCCAGCGAAGACGATGAGCGCGACGAACAGCATGAAAGCGGGTACGCCGATCACCGCCTCTATCACCGCGGAGCCGCGCTCGCGGTCTAGGTGTCTCCGGCAGCTCATCGGGTGATCCTTCCCACCGGCACGGACGCGCTCTGGGACACGGCCGGCGACCATCCGGGGATGACGCTCAGGCTGGTGCCTGTGACCGTCACCGTGGCGGTGGTCGCTGAGCGGCCGCCGGTCATCTGTGCCCCGGGCAGGACGTCCTCGCCGCCGGCGTCGCTCACGAATGATGACGCCGCCGATATCCCGCCGGCTGCTGTGCCGTTCTGTCCGCCTGCGGCACGGGCTCCTTCTTGTGCGGCGGCGATGGCCACGGTGCGTGCGTGGTAGTACAGGGCGCCCTGCATGCCCAGGAACATGATCGAGAACAGCGCCGGCATCAGCATGACCATCTGGATCGAGCTCGACCCACGCTCGCGGCGTACCGCCGTCCTGCCGATGAGGCCGCGGCACAACGCCCGCAGAGTGGTCATGGTCTCCATGAGTGGTCGTCTCGCCCTACTTGATCTCGCCGGCCTTGGAGGTGACGTAGGCCTTGATCACGGCGACGACGATGCCGGCGAACGCGATGGACGCTACGGCCCACAGGACGTTCTCGATGGTGACCGAGCCAAGCTCGGGGTCGCCTTGGGCCCTTGTTCTGGCCCTTTCGCCGAGTTGGAAGCCGAGGGTGTGGAGTGTTGCTGCGAGGTACTGCACGGTGGTTGCCCTTTCTGTGTCCCCCTGCCCACGTAGGCGGCCGGGTGATGTTCTGTGGTGGTTGTCGATTCACGACTCGTTACGAGTTGCCTCCCATCACGCGAAGCAGCGCGGGGGCGACGAGGATCGCCATGAAGATCACGCCGAGCAGACTCATGGGGATGCTCATCCGCTCCCCGACCTCGTTGGCCTTGGCGAGCTCGGCATTGAGCATTGCGGCTCGCATGGAGGCAGATCGGGCACGCAGCTGGGTGTAGATCTGGGCGCCCTCTTCCCCTGAGAGGCGCATGATGTCGGCCAGGTCGTCCAACTCCGGTAGGCCGAGCTCGTCGGCGAGGCCGTGCAGCGCCTCCCACGGGGCTTGGCCGGACCACCGGGAGCGGGCCAGCTCCTCCCCGAGACGACGGAAGACCCAGCTGTCGCCGATCTCGGCTGCGGCCTCCATCGCCTGCCGGGAGCCGGAACCGGAGTTGCGCTCCAGGGCCACAAGGTCGATGTAGGCGCCCAACGCTCGGGCGAACTCCACGCGTGCCTTCTTGGCGTCGTCGCGGGCGTTGTAGTCCGGCAGGAAGAACATCAGGGCAGCGAAGCCAACCGTGGCTGCGGCCGGGATCAGGACCGGGAACGTCAGCCCAATGACGGCGAAGAAGCCGGTGAGCAGCGGAGGGATCAGCAGGCCGAGGAAGGCATACAGGACCTTCTCGCCATAGAACCGGGCCACCGGGATCCGAAGGACGGCTAGCTCCCTGCTGGGGACGCGCGCCCACGCGGCGACCGGCAGCGTCCTCATGGCCCAGCGCCCGAGGCGTTCCCGGCCGTCTGCGGCGCCTTGGGCCGTCTCGGGGCGTCGGCGAGCATGTGCGGGTGACAGGCGGGCGAGAGTCTCGCCCAGGTCGGGGTCTGCGGGTGCCAGCCGCCACACCAGCAGCGCGACTCC